>NZ_CAWNZT010000374.1:0-39473 GCF_963878965.1 Aeromonas sp. HMWF015
ATCGCAGCCGAGGATGGGGTGGCCCAGCAGCTGACTGTGGATGCGCAGCTGATGGGTGCGACCGGTCTGTGGTACCAGTCGTACCCGGGTCAAAGGCACGGTCTGCCCCTGCATCTGCTGCTCCAGCCGCTCAATCACCTGATAGCGGGAGCGGGCGGGTTTGCCACTGACGGCGCAGATCTTCATCAGCGGGAAAATCGACGGATCCTTGGCGATAGGGGCGTCGATAACTCCTTCGTCGTCAATCAGATGACCGCACAGCAGGGCGCTGTAGGCCTTGCTCACCGCCCGCTGACTGAACTGCTGGCAGAGCAGGGCATTGATGGCCTTGTTTCTGGCCACCACCATGATGCCTGAGGTGCCAAAATCGAGGCGATGCACCAGGGTGCAGCCGGGGTAATCCTGCACCAAGCGATAGTGAACCGAGTCGAGGTTTTGCGGATTCTTGCCCGACAGACTCAGCAGGCCGCTCGGCTTGTTGATGAGCAGCAGGTGTTCATCTTCGAACAGGATCTCGATGGCGGCACTGCAGGGCGGGGCGATAAAGGTGTCGAGGATAACGGACATAGGTGGCACAGGTTGGAAACGGGGTGCGATCATACCCGAACCGGCGCGGCCGGGCGAATGGGCGGTGCGCTGCCTCGGAAAATGAACGGGATGCGCCACACAACCTCTTGATAATGAGCTGCTTTGAGCGAGGCGGTGTGCAGTACAAACCGCTCATGTCAGCAACAAGGCCCCGTTTTGTGACCCCTTCCCGAGTTCATCCGAGGCTTGCTTGTTAAGGTATGGCTCCCTGTTATGTTGTAAGGAGTCTCTCCATGGCACTGCCCGTTATTCTTGATTGTGATCCCGGCCACGACGACGCCATCGCCCTCATTCTGGCGCTGGCCAGCCCTGAACTTAAGGTGCTGGCGGTCACCACCAGTGCGGGCAATCAGACGCCGGACAAGACCCTCAACAATGCCCTGCGCATCCTCACCTTGCTGGGGCGGGACGATATTCCGGTGGCGGCGGGGGCACCGAAACCACTGGCCCGCGAGCTGATTATCGCCGACAACGTTCACGGCGAATCGGGCCTCGATGGCCCCAAGCTGCCGGATCCCGCCTTTGCACCGCAGGGGATGACGGGGATTGAGCTGATGGCCAAGTGTCTGCTCGAGAGCCCGCAGCCTGTGACCCTGGTGCCGACTGGCCCGCTCACCAATATCGCCCTGCTGCTTGCGGCTCACCCCGAGCTAAAGAGCAAGATCGCTCGCATCGTGCTGATGGGGGGCGCCGCAGGGGCCGGCAACTGGACACCAGCGGCGGAATTCAATATTTATGTGGACCCGGAAGCGGCCGATATGGTCTTCAAGTCGGGCATTCCCATCACCATGTGCGGCCTCGATGTGACCCACGAGGCGCAGGTGATGGACGAGGATATCGAGCGGGTACGCGCCATCACCAATCCGGTGGCCCAGTGTGTGGCCGGTCTGCTCGATTTTTTCATGATCTACCATCGGGACCCCAAGTGGGGATTTGCTGGCGCACCGCTCCACGACCCCTGTACCATTGCCTGGTTGCTGGCTCCCGAGCTGTTCCATGGGGTCGAGTGCCGGGTCGATATCGAGACCCGAGGGGAGCATACCGTGGGGATGACGGTGGTGGATCGTTATGGTCTGACCGGCAAGCCAGCTAATGCGCTGGTATTGTTGGGGCTGGATCGTCCGGGCTTTATCGATCTGCTGGTGACGCGGCTGCGGGCGTTTGACTGATCGCCGGTTCGTTTTTGCAAGAAGGGGCGGGGAATGTGGAAGAGAGGCTTGGTGCTGCTGGCCGGGTTGCAACTGACGGGTTGTGCGACGCCATTCGAGCGGATGTGGCAGGGGCTGGCGACCTGCGAGTTTACCGATCTCTATGTGGATGAGACGGGCAGGCCCGCCAATCTACAACTGGCCAACTACACCCCCTACAAGGTGAGCGATGGCTTTGCCTGGTACAAGGTGCACGAGGAGCTGCACGGCTTGCCGGTGGTCGGCTTTATCGTGCCCGCCTCCAGCTTTGAAGTGCATGCCCTCTTTGTCGATACCCCCATTGCCAATGCCCGCCGGTTGACCCACAACGCCTACGGCAGCGAGTTTGGCGACGAGCAGAAGCATGACGAGGGCTTAGCCCCTCTGCTTTTGCGCGATCCCAACAACCCCAAGCGCTCCATCATCGACTGCACCCGAGGCGAGTCTGACGGGGAGCTTGAGGATTCGGCCATGCCCGAGTAGGGCGACCTGTCGCGTCATCGGCCTGAAAAAAGAGGGGCCAGCCTTGCCGGCTGGCCCCTCTTTTTTATTGTTGCTTAGCGCCTTGATCAGGGATAGCTCAGCGTCTTCTTGATAAGAGGTAGCTAGGCCTTGATCCATGCCGGATTGCAATAGGTTACCCAGTCGCAGGCCTGACTCGACATCATTTCAGGGATAGCTCAACGTCTCTTTGATAAGCGGCAGTTGAGCCTTGATCCACGCTGGATTGATGGGCCCCCAGTCGCTGATGCGGTAGTGCCCCTGCAGGTGGCGAGCCCCCTCGGTCTGCTCGAAGGCGCAGCTGATATCGAGTTCGGCCAGTGCGCTTAGAGTATCCTGCGCGGTGCGGCGCGGCATGCCGGTCGCCTCCATGATGGCAGGTACCGTATCCGTGCCCTGGCTGATCAGCCAGGCCACGTAGAGCCGCCGGTAGAAGCTGGTGCGGGTCTTGCTCGGCTCCATCAGATCTCATCCTCGAGACGATCGAAGTAGCGCCAGGTTGCGATGGCGGCTTTGCCCATCACCAGTGCCCAGAGGCCGAACCAGAACCAGCGGAAGAAGCTCCAGGTGGAGGCGTCAGGCTCAGTGCTCTCAATCTTGGTGACGTTGGGGAACATGGAGAACATGTTCACGCGCCAGCCGTAGGAGGTGATGATGGCCAGGCGTTTCTCGAACTCCATGGACTTGGCCTTGGCTTGGACGTCGGCGGCGTTGAACTTGAAGTAGAAGGGCCAGCCCCACTCGGTATCTTCATTGCGAAACACCCGGATCTTCTCGCCGGGGCGCTCGGTGTAAATGTAATAGACGTCGGTGGTGGGGCCGTCAGCCGGGTTCTTCTGGCTGATAGGGCCATCCTTGTCGGTGCGCTTCACCTCGACCCCTGTGATGGTAGCGATGGTGTGCTCCGGCAGGTAGTAGTCGAGCCAGGCGGCGGAAATGAGGGCGATGAGCCCCAGGGCGATAAAAGCGGGTTTCTTGAATCTCAGGCTCATGGTGTGCTCACGTGAGGGGGAGTAACGTGCCTCTACCATACCGATATTTGACAGGGCAGCCCAGCCCCTTATGGCACCAACGGCCAAAAAATGGCGTTTAAAACAGAGACAAAGCCATTGCTCCATCAACAAGAAAGGCCCTTACGGGCCTTTTTGTCTGGTTCACTTTGTGCGCTTACAGCTGGAATTGGGCCAGCTGCTTGCGTTGCTGCTCGGCGAGCAGGGAGAGTTCGTTGCTGGCACTGGCGCTCTGGCTGATGCCGGAGGAGCTCTGGCTCACGATCTCGTGAATATTGCTGATGTTGCGGTTGATGTCGGCGGTAACGCAGGACTGCTCCTCGGCGGCGGTGGCGACCTGGGCGTTAGCGTCGTTGATCTGGCGCACGGCACCGGTAATGCCACTCAGCAGATCCTGCACCTGAGCCGACAAGCGCTGGTTATGACTGAGGATCTCCAGGGTCTCCTGCACGCCGTTGTTGGCGGATTGGGACTGGCTCTGCAGCCGCTCGATGATGGCCTGGATCTCCTTGGTGGAGTCCTGGGTGCGGGCAGCCAGCATTCTTACCTCGTCGGCCACGACTGCAAAACCACGTCCCGTTTCACCGGCACGGGCCGCTTCGATGGCGGCATTGAGCGCCAGCAGGTTGGTCTGTTCGGAGATCCCCTGAATCACTTCAATTACCTTGCCGATCTGCTCGGACTGGGATTTGAGCTGGGCCACGATGGCGGCGGCATCTTCCAGACTGCCTGCCATCCGGCTGTTGGCGGCGATGCTTTCGGTAAAGAGGGCGAGCCCCTGTTCGACACGGCCATTGGCATCCCGTGCCAGCTCATCGGCGACGGCGGCGTTGTGGTTGACGTTGTCAGCGGTGCTGGAGAGTTCGGTCACGGCGGAGGCGACCTGTTCGATCTCGCTGTGCTGCTGCTTTGCATTGGCCTCGGACTGGGTCATCACGGCGGCCAGCTCGGTGGCGGCGGAGGCGACGCTGTTGCTGATCCCGGTCAGGTTCTCGATGGTGCTACCAAGTTGCCCCAGAGTGAGGTTGATATCTTTGGCCAGACGGGTCAGCTCGTTGTTGCCCTCCGCTTTGGCGCGCACGTTGAAGCGCCCTTGCGCCACGGCGTGCATCACCTCTTGTAGCTGACTGATGGGGCTGACGATGCGACCGGAGAGAACCCAACCGCAGATCAGCGCAGCCAGCAGGGTACCGGCGGTGAGCAGCAGGGTTCGCAGCAGGGTGGCGTCGTAGTGGGCCTGCTCTTCTGCCAGCTCTTGCTGGATCAGCTGGTTGATGTGGGCGGACATGCTGTCGATCTGCTTGATCAGCTGTTCACCCAGCTCGCGGAAATGGAGGCGGGCCGCCTCGTAGGCGACCGGATCGCCGCCACCCTGATGCTTTTGCGCCAGCAGCGGCAGCATGTTGCTGCGGGTATGGCTGAGGTAGGCCTGCAGGGCGGCAGCGACCTGCCGGTTATCCTGCTCGGCACCGGGGAGCACCAGACGGCCGAGGATGGCGTTGATCTCCTGCTCGGCGCTGTTGAGGTTTGCGGGCAGTGCGGCAAACAGCTTGGCATCGTAGAGGCCATAGATGGCGCTGGTGCGCAGCCGGTAGGTGGCGTGGATCAGTTTGGCAATATCGTCCTTGTGCTGGACCACGCTCTGGGTCGTCTCATCTATGTCATTGATGGCTTCATCCAGACCCTGTTTGCTGATGGCGATCATCACCATCATCAGCAGGCTGGCCAGCAGCAAAGGTATCAAGACCTGGACACGTATTGATAGATTATTCAATGACATAAATGGCTCTAATCCGGAATTGGAGGAGCCGACATCTTACACATGCACGTCAGGAGCTGTCACAGGCTTTTATTGCTGAAATGTGCTGAAGAAAAGGTTTTTCCTTGTGAGAAAGGAGCCATTTAGGCATGATTGAGCGCTTTATCCCCTGAATATGTGGTACAACTGGCTGGGTTGTGTCAATCCTGTCCCGTTTTCGTGATTTTCCGCTCTCGTCATATGGAGGTGTGTTGTGTCCAGCTGGATCGATCCGGCCATTCTGGCTCTGTTTATCCCGACCTTTTTCTTTGTCTCGGTGACCCCCGGCATGTGCATGACCCTGTCGATGACCCTGGGGATGAGCCTGGGTGTGCGCCGAACCCTGCACATGATGTGGGGGGAGCTGATTGGGGTCGGGCTGGTCTCGGTGCTGTCGGTGATCGGGGTAGCCGCCATCATGCTCAACTATCCGGGGATCTTCGCCGCCTTCAAATATGTGGGGGGCGCCTATCTGATGTGGCTCGGCATCCAGATGTGGCAGGCCAAGGGGAAGATGGCCATTCCGGCGGATCTCTCGGCCGGTCAGCAGACCAGCGCCATGGGGCTGGCGGTGCAGGGCTTTGTCACCGCCATCGCCAACCCCAAGGGGTGGGCTTTCATGATCTCCCTGCTGCCCCCCTTTATCTCTGCCGACAAGCCGATGGCGCCGCAGATCAGCGCGCTGGTGGCGCTGATCCTGGTCATCGAGTTCTCCTGCCTGCTGCTCTACGCCAGCGGTGGCCGCACCCTGCGCCACTTCCTCGCCAAGAGCGGCAACGTCACCCTGATGAACCGCATTGCCGGTACTTTGATGCTGGGGGTGGGGGTCTGGCTGGCGCTAGGTTAAGAGCCGTCTGTGACCCACGCCACGAAAGAAAAATGCCACCGGTCGGTGCAATGCTGTTCACTTAAGAGAATTTGAGTTCCAGTCCACGTAGTATCAGGACAAAAAAGCGAGGGAGGCATGATGCCTCCCTCTTTCTATTGCAAGCCTCGCTGGATAAAGGCTGGAGGAAGATCGACTGGACACAGCCTTGCCCCCCCCAACTCAAATCTAATTTATGAATAATCAGTCAATAAAGTGCTTATCTGAACAGCATTGCACCGGTCGGTGGCATTTTTTATGGGCGCAGGGTGGCTCAGCGCGGTTTGAAACGCTCGACCCAGGGGTTGGCAGTGAGGCCGTGCAGGATGACGCTCAATATGATGGTGCAGAGCACGGTGGCGATGATGGGGCGCTGACCTATCAGGGCTGGCTCGTTTTGCTGCACCATTACCGCAAAGACGATGCTGGCAAGGCCCCGTGGCCCGAACCAGCCGATAAAGAGCTTGAGCTCGGGCTTGAGGCCGGTGCCGATGAGGCTCAGCCAGACCGGTGCCATCCGCAGCAGGGTGAGGCTGGCAACGGCATAGAGCCAGTATTGCCAGTGCAGCAGCTCCGGCAGGATGGGCATCAGGGTCGCGCCAAACACCATCCAGATCACCACAGAGAGCAGGTCACCATACCCTTCACAGCTATCCATATAGGCGTGCTTGTGCTCGCCCAGGCGGTGGCCGATAAAGAGACCGCCGACAAAGGCGGCGATAAAGCCGCTCCCCCCGAGAGTCTGTGCCAGCGCAAAGCAGAGCAGGGCCAGCCCCGGCATGGTGAGCTGGCGCCAGAGCGGCAGTTGCCAGCCGTTGAGATAGGAGATTTTCAGCAGCCGGATGGTGAGGCTGGTCAGCACAAAGGCGACTAGCAGGCCAATGCCGATCTCCTCCAGCATCAGGGTGATGGCAAGAGTGGCGGTGCCTGCGTGCTGCTCTGTGGGGGCGATAAGAGCCAGCAGCAGAAGCAGTACCGGTACGCAGATGCCGTCGTTGAGGCCGCTCTCCTGATTGAGCCCTTCGCGCACCGGTGCAGGCACCGCGGGGTTGCTGACCACTGCCTTGCCGAGCGCTGCATCGGTGGGGGCAAGAATGGTGGAGAGGATCGCCATCTCCAGCAGTGGCAAGTCGGGGAAAATCCAGTGGCCAAACAGGGCGCCACAGACCAGGGTGAGGGGCAGGCCAATCAGCAAAAGCCGGATAGGGAGCTGGCGGTTGGCCAGCAATACCTGCCAGTTGGTGTTGGCGGCATCGTTGAACAGCACGATGACCAGCGTCAGCTCGGCCAGCAGCTTGATGCCGGCGCTGTCGATAGAGAGGGAGAGCAGCTCCAGCCCTCCCGGCCCCAGCAACCAGCCGGTCAGCAGAAAGAGCAGGGGGCCGTTGACCAGTTTTGACTCGAAGCGCCCCGCGATCAGGCTGTAGATCAGCAAGAAGGCGGCGATCACCGCCAGATTCTGGTAAAGCAGGTGTGCATCCATACAACCTCCTTTCTGCCCCGCAGGGGGCGGTTTAGTCGGTCAGGCAGTCGGGGTCGAACACATACTCCCCGTCCAGCCAGCGCACTATTTCGTCGACGCAGGCTTGATCCCGAAACGGCAGATAGCGCGCCTTGAGGGCGGCAATCTGCTCTGGGGTGAGCTGTGCCAGCCCCAGATCCTGAAACAGCGGCAGGTCGGCTTCGATCATCGCCGAGATCTGCGGGCCGCAGGTGGCGTTGAGGGCGGCATGCAGCGCCTTGTCGGGGTCGTACTGCTTGCCGAGTCGGTAGCTCATCGGCAGGGTGGCGAGGGGCAGGGCGGAGAGCGCCGCCTGTTTCATCGGGTTGACCGCGTGGCCAGAGACCAGCTCTGCCAGCTCGGCAGGGCGATTCTCGAAAGCGCGCAGGTGCAGGTAGCTGCTCGCCTTGCTGCCATCGTTGACCGGGTAGTTGTCCCACAGGAAGGGCTTGCGGCCGAGCAGTTCGGTCACCTGCTTGAGGTGTACCGCCGGATACTCGGTCGAGCAGACCTTGGGGCCTGTCCAGAAAATCTCGAAACGGCGGTCGAGCTGCTCGCCAAGCTCCTCCAGATAGCGGGGGGGCATGGTGCCGAACACCTTCTCCAGCACCGGATCGGTCGAGTAGTAGCTGGGGCAGAAGATGAGGCGGGTCGCCTTGCTGTGGGCCGCGATGTCGTGGGCGATGGTGAGCTGGTGACGGGCCAGATCCGGGGTATCCCCCTTCATGTCGTCAAACAGCACAGCCAGAATATCGGGCTGCAGCATCTCGTCGATGAGGCGCACTTTTTCAAGCAGCGCCGGGCGCTTACGATCGTAGTCGTGATGCGCCCCCATGGGGCTCAAGCCCACCCCGAAGGCGAGCCCGTTGGCGCGGCACTGGCGCGCCAGTTCGGCGAGATCGGCCAACTGCTGCTCGGGCCAGGGGAGGGCCCAATGCTTGCGCAGATAGCCATCCTCTTTCGGTGCATAGATATAGAAACCGTAACCGTGGCGTGGCAGCCACTGGGCGTAGCGGGCGCGGGCCTGCCAGCTCCATCCCTTGCCAAAAAAGCCTTCAATCACCCCCAGATTGGCTGCGGGGGGCAGGGGGCCGGACAGCAAACTTTGATATGGCATAACTCTCTCCCTTCTTGCTGGGGACTTGATACGGGACGGTCGGTCAGACCGGGTCCTCTTCCTGAAAGCGCACCCCGATCTTGCTCGGCACGCTCTCGTCCATTTCGGCCACGGTCCAGATCAGGCCCTGCCATTCGATGTTGTCACCGACCACCAGATTATCGCCCAACTGGCTGGCAATAAAATCGCCCAGTGTCTGATCCGCCACCTCGCTCACATCCAGCCCGTAGAGAGGGGCGAGATCCACCAGCCGTGCCGCCGCTTCCAGCAGGAAGTCACCGAAGAAGCGGGGGCCGAGATCCTGCTCCGGCGCCTGACTGAACAGCTGGCCGAGGGCGGGGAGGTCACGCTCATGGCCAATCACGCAGAGAATGTCATCGGCCTGCAGACAGGTACTGCCCGAGGGGTGGAGCAGCTCGCGGCCACGAAACAGGGCACAGATCCGGGTGCCGGCGGGCATCTGCAGATCCCGCAGCGGCGAGCCGATGCACCACTTCTCCTCCCCCAGCTGGTAGACGAAGGTCTCCCACTGGCTGTCGAGATCGATCTCGAGCCCCGAGCGGTTGATGGGCGACGGCGGTGCCGGTACCTCCACCCGCGCCAGTTTTGAGGCCAGCGGTAGCGAGCTGCCCTGTAAAATCAGTGAGACCAGCACCACGAAGAAGGCGACGTTGAAGTAGAGCTGAGCGTTGGGCAGCCCCGCCATCATGGGGAACACTGCCAGAATGATGGGCACCGCGCCGCGCAGGCCAACCCAGGAGATAAACCAGCGCTCGCGGGGGGCGAAGTTCTTGAATGGCAGCAGCCCGATCCAGACAGACACCGGGCGGGCAAACAGGATCATCCACATCGCCAGCGCCAGCGCGGGCAGGGCGATGGGCAGCAGTTTGTGGGGTGAGGCGAGCAGCCCCAGCACCAGAAACATGCCGATTTGGCTGAGCCAGGTCAGACCGTCCAGCACCGACAAGGTGGTGCTGCGACTGCGCAGGGCGAGGTTGCCGAGCAACAGACCAGTGAGATAGATGGCGAGAATGCCGCTGCCACCGACCGCCGTGGTGAGGGCGAAGATCAGTAGGCCGCCGCTGACGGTGAGCAGCGGATAGAGTCCCGGCGCCAGACGGGCTGTGTTGATGAGACGCCACAGCAGCCAGCCGCCGCCAAGGCCAATCCCGGCGCCCAGCCCGAACTGCTTGACCAGTTGCAGCAGCAGGAAGCCCGCATCCAGTCCTTGCTGGGCGGTGGCGAGCACCTCGATCAGGGTGACGGTGAGAAACACCGCCATGGGGTCGTTGCTGCCTGACTCTATCTCCAGCGTCGCGCTCACCCGCTCGTTGAGGCTGCGCCCGCCGAGCAGGGAGAAGACCGCCGCCGCATCGGTGGAGCCGACGATGGCACCGATCAGCATCCCCTGCATCAGGTTGAGGTCAAACAGCCAGGCGGCAGCGAGCCCCGTCAGGCCGGTGGTGATAGCCACCCCGACCGTCGCCAGCGACAAGGCCGGCCAGAGCGC
Organism: Aeromonas sp. HMWF015; assembly: GCF_963878965.1. NCBI lineage: Bacteria > Pseudomonadati > Pseudomonadota > Gammaproteobacteria > Aeromonadales > Aeromonadaceae > Aeromonas > Aeromonas sp. HMWF015. Next base: position 10,078 of record NZ_CAWNZT010000374.1, read on the forward strand.
CACCCGGAACGAGGAGACCCGGGTGCGCATGCCGCCGTCGAGCAGGATGATGGCAAGCGCCAGGTTGCCCACCAGATAGGCGATGGAGTAGTCAGCGAAGTGGATGCCACCGGGGCCATCCTCACCGGCCAGCATGCCGACGGCGAGGAAGATAACCAGAATGGGAATACCGAGGCGGGAAGAGAGGGCGCTCAACAGTACGCTGGCTCCCACCAACAGGGCTGCGACAAAAAAGAAACTGTTGATGGTAGCGGCATCCAAGGGCGAACTCCTTCCTGGTAATGTGCAAAGTAGGCACATTATATGCAGTTAGGCCCCCCTTGTGTGGCTTATTTGTGCATCAATTTGCACTTTCTTACATTTTTCATCCCTTTTTTCAGCATGGCCGCGCCATATTCTGACAGTGACGGGGTTAACGAAAGCGGAGTCAAAGGAGCGTCGATTTCAGGATGCGCAGGGAGGAAAGGGCGGGGAAAAGCGAAACGGCACAGCAGAGGGAGAGGGGAGCACAAGGGCGCTCCCCACGGGATGGGGCGGGATTCAGTCGTCCTCGTCATCCTTCACTTCGCGGATCTTGTCCTTGTAGTTGGGCAACTGCTTCTCCAGCCGTTTCATGTCTTTGATGGCATTGAGAAACAGCCCGAGCAGGAACAGCAGCGGCAACCCTATCCACAGCCAGAGATTCATGGGATTTTCCTTTCGTCAGGACAGGTGGTGACATAACGGGCCAAAATTTCATCAAGGTTGGCCAATATGGTCGACTTGCCTTCAATATCCACCTGTTGCAGACAAAGCGCCAGTGCCGCGGGATCGAGCCGCTGCTCATCGGACTCCAGCGAGAAGCTGATATGCCAGGGCTCGTAGGCGACCCCGCTCTCTGCCCCGACCGGCTTGGCATAAGGGAGGAAGAAGCCGAAGTCGCTCATGTGGTCGCTGAGCCACTCGCTGAGATCTGCAAACCAGCCCCCGGCTTCATACTCCCACGGCTCCAGCGCCAGTTTGGTATCGGCGGGCAGGCAGTCGGGGTCGTAGATATCGAGATCCGTCCCCCAGTGGTGACGGCTGGTGCCGGGCAGGGCGCTCCAGCGCAGGATGGCGTGCAGCCGCTCTGTCTCGCCCAGTTGCAGGGCATCAATGGGCTCGCTGTTGGCATCGAGCAGCGGCCGTTCGCCGCGCCACTTGCCATTCCAGATGGCGAGCTGGCGCTCGAAGCTGCGCCAGCTGGAGGCTGCCTGCAGGTTGAACCCCTCATAGGCGGCCGCCACCTGCATATCGTTGAAGGCCGCCGCGGTGGCGGCGGTCAGACGATGAGGGCCGCGCCCCACCAGAATAAGGTGGCTCTCGTCGAGCCCCAGCAGTTGTTCCTGCGTCATGCCAACAATCTCTCGAGCACCCCTTGGTACATGTTCGCCAGCAGATCCAGATCGTCCGCCTTCACGCACTCGTTCACCTTGTGAATGGTGGCGTTGACGGGACCGAGCTCAATCACCTCGGCGCCGGTGGGGGCGATAAAGCGCCCGTCGGAGGTGCCGCCGGTGGTGAGCAGGGCCGGTCGCTGACCGTTCACCGCTTCGATGGCCGCCACAGCCGCATCGAGCAGCGCGCCGGTGTCGGTGAGGAACGGTTGGCCGGAGAGGGTCCAGCTCAGCTGATAATCCAAACCGTGTCTATCCAGCAGCGCTTCGACCCTCTCGCGGATATCCATGTCGGTCAGTTCGGTGCTGAAGCGGAAGTTGAACTGGACGTGCAGCTCGCCCGGAATGACGTTGGAGGCGCCGGTGCCGGCCGAGATGTTGGCGATCTGGAAGCTGGTGGGCGGGAAGTAGGCATTGCCCTCATCCCACACGGTGGCGGCGAGTTCCGCCAGCGCTGGCGCGGCTTTGTGAATGGGGTTGTCCGCCAGATGGGGATAGGCGACATGGCCCTGCACCCCGCGCACCAGCAGATCGCCGGTGATGGAGCCGCGGCGGCCATTTTTCACCACATCCCCTACCACGGCGGTAGAGGAGGGCTCGCCGACGATGCACCAGCGGATCTTCTCGTTGCGGGCCTCCAGGGTGTCGATCACCCGGGTGGTGCCATTGATAAAGGGCCCCTCCTCATCGGAGGTGATGAGAAAGGCGATGGACCCGGTGTGATCCGGATGCTCGGCCACGAAGCGCTCGACCGCCACCACCATGGAAGCCAGCGAGCCCTTCATGTCGGCGGCGCCGCGCCCGTAGAGTACGCCATCCTTGATGGTCGGGTCGAACGGCGGGGTGTGCCATTTCTCCAGCGGTCCGGCGGGCACTACGTCGGTGTGGCCGGCGAAGCAGAACAGTGGCCCCTCGCTGCCGCGGCGGGCCCAGAGGTTGGTGGTGTCTTCAAACACCATGGGCTCGATAACAAAGCCGAGTTTGGCGAGGCGCTCCGCCATCAGGGTCTGGCACCCTTCATCCAGCGGGGTAACGGAGGGGCGGCGGATCAGATCCTTGGCCAGTGCGATGACATCCGACATCAGTTGTCCTTAGTTGTCCTTAACGGGAGAAGAGGGATTGATAGTGATCGGCCTTGAAACCCAGGGTCAGCTCGCCGTCACGATCCAGCAGCGGGCGCTTGATCATGGCCGGATGTTCCAGCAGCAGGGCGCGCGCCTTGGCGGTGTCGAGCCCCTGTTTGGCCTCATCCGGCAGGGCGCGGAAGGTGGTGCCGCGACTATTGAGCAGGGCTTCCCAGCCGAGTTTTGCCAGCCAGCTGTCCAGATCGTCCGGATTCAGGCCGTCGGCGCGGTGGTCGTGAAAGCGGTAGTCGATACCGGCCTCATCCAGCCACTTGCGGGCTTTCTTGATGGTGTCGCAGTTCTTGATGCCATAGAGGGTGATGGCCATGGGGAGTCCTTCTCTTGTGGGCGCTGGCCGTGGGCCGCGTCCCGAAAATCCGAATCAACAGAGTGCAAGGGCCCGATTCTGGCATTGTGGCAATCCCATGGCAACGCCGATGGTCCGGCTCGCGGGTTTTACCGGGACTGGTCACACCTGAACGGCGATTTTGAGATCAAGATCAGAAGCAGTGCGGTGGGTATACCCGATGGGATGGTGATTGTGGAGAAAAGCCGCTATTGCAGGAGAAAAAGAGAAAGGGCAAACGCCAGATAGCCAAAACGCGCCAGCGGGCGCGTTTTGGTCGGCATTATCAAGCATGTCAATCAGTGCAGGGTGGTCCACTCATGGTCAAAGACCCGGGCCCGTTCCCAGGGTGCATCAGGCTGGCTGGAAGAGAGGCCAGTGTATTTGCCCACGTCGTCCACCACGATGGCGGAGAGGATCGGCAGGTTGTTTTCGGTGCAGTACATGCGGATGCGTTGCAGCAGGGTGCGCAGTTCATCCTGGCACTGCTCCAGCCCGGCCTGCTTGGCCAGTTTGGAGTAACGAATGGTAGTGCGTTCCTTTGCAGACTCGACGAGGATGTCCCACAGCTTGTAGTCGCAGGTCGAAGCACCTGCGGTGGCTTGGCTTGTCATAACTCTCTCCGGCGCGAAATGGTCGCTATATGTCGAAGCGCATCTTCGCCAGTTCGGCGCCGTCATATGTTGATCCAACGCAAAAAAGAGGGGAGTCGCGTCACACAATTCCCGGATATGGGGTGATAAAGGTTTTTCGGCAGTTGAAATAACGAAAAATTGTTACATGACCGACATATTATGCTAATGAATCACGGTGACGGCACCTTTATTGATAGGGATCAAAGGCAAACAGTGGTCAGATCACTAGATTTCGCTCTTCGATAAATTTATCAGGAGTGAATATTGGAACTTTTATTCGTCTTGCTCGTTCTGGTCGCCGTGGTCTACGGCATCATCAAGGATTACAACCCGCAGGCGGTGCTGGCGCTGGCGGGCATGGCCATTTTTGCAGTGGCCTACTGGTTGGGGTTGCACCCTATTCTCCCCGCTGACAAGAGCACCGGTTTCGCCCTGTTCGACCTGTTCGAAGTGTTCAAGGGGATCTTCTCCTACCGCGCGGCGGGCCTCGGCCTCACTATCATGGCGGTGGCGGGTTTTGCCACCTACATGTCCCATATCGGGGCCTCCCAGGCCCTGGTGCGGGTGGCGGTCAAACCGGTGGCGGGCATCCAGTCCAGCTACCTGATGCTCTCCATCTGTTATCTGGTGGCGGTATTCGTCTCCCTGTTCGTTACCTCCGCTACCGGCCTTGGCCTGCTGTTGATGGTCACCATGTATCCGGTGATGCGCAACCTCGGTATCAGCCCGGCCTCCGCTTGTGGCGTCATCGCTACCTCCCAGGCGTTCGAGATTGGCCCGACCCAGACCAACGCCATCTTCTCCGCCGGTCAATCCGGCATGGATCCGACCAGCTATTTCGTTGACTACCAGATCTGGCTGGTGGCCCCCATGCTGCTGGTGACCATGGTGCTGCACTTCTTCTGGCAGCGTCACTGCGATCGCAAGGATGGCTGGGATCCGGCGCTCCATCGCGGCGATCACGCCGAGCTGGACGAGCAGGGCACCGAGAGCGTGCAGGCGCCTACCTGGTATGCCTTGCTGCCAATCATCCCCTTCGTGCTGATGATGACCTTCTCCAAGCTGCTGGTTAGCGACATCAAGATGAGCGTGGAGGTGGCCATGCTGCTGTCGGTCTTTATCGGCATGCTGTGCGAGCTGCTGCGTAGCCGCTCGGTGCGTACCGCATTCGCGGGGCTGTCGAGCTTCCTCGATGGCATGGGCAAGGTGTTTGGCCCCGTGGTGGCGCTCATCGTCTGTGCCGAGCTGTTTGCCGAATCCCTCAAGGCCATCGGCGCCATCGATACCCTGCTGCACTCTGCCAGCAATGCCGGTATCGGCAGCGGTCTGATGACCCTGGTGATGGTGGCGCTGATCATGGTGGCGGCGGTCATCATGGGCTCCGGCAATGCGGCGTTCCTCAGCTTCTCGACCCTGGCACCGGCGGTGGCGGCCAAGTTTGGCGTGCCTGCGGTGACCATGCTGCTGCCGATGCAGTTGGCTTCCAGTATCGGCCGTACCGTCTCTCCCATCGCGGCTGTGCTGATCGCCTGTGCGGGGATTGCCAAGGTATCGCCCTTTACCGTGGTCAAGCGCACCAGCGTGCCGATGGCGGGGGCGCTGGTGACGGCGCTGACCCTCAACTATCTGCTGTTTATGTAGTGATGTGGGTTATGTAGTGGTGTTTGGAATTTACCGGTCGGGCGGGTGGCATGGCTGCCCGCCTTTTTCTCACTGTGTCGCATTGTTGCAATAGACGATCGGCCATCAATGCTGATTGTTGCATGGAGAAGATAATGACAGTTGTAAAGAGCCCGTTTTCCCTCGATAACTATCTGGCCGATCTGGCCCCGCTCATCAACCTCGATTGCGGTACTCGCACCCCGGCCGGGGTGGCGAAAGTGGCCGACATCATGACCGAGAAATATGAGGCCATCGGCTGGCAGGTGACTCGCCATCCGTTCGCTGCCGAGTGCGGCCCCTGCCTCGAGATAACCAATGCGCCTAGTGCCGATCACTACGACGTGATGCTGTGCGGCCACATGGATACCGTCTTCCCCGAGGGGACGGCGGCCAAGCGCCCGCTGAAAATCGAAGGCAATCAAGCCTTTGGCCCCGGCGTGTCGGACATGAAGAGTGGCCTGCTCTCTATCTGGTATGCCCTCAAAGAGATGGATCCGGCATTGCTTGCCAAGCTCAAGGTGCTGGTCTGCTACAACTGCGACGAAGAGATTGGCTCCCCTTGGTCGAAAGATTGGCTGGTGGAGAAGGCCAAACAGAGTGGCTGCGTGCTGGTGGCCGAGGCAGCCCGCCCCAATGGGGATCTCATCAGCGCCCGCAAGGGCAATGCCAAGTACCGCATCACCTTCCACGGCAAGGCGTCCCACGCCGGTTCGGCCCTCACCGAAGGGGTCTCTGCCATTACAGAACTCGCTCATTGGGTGCTGGCCATCAACGAGCAGGTCAACATGACCACGGGCACCACCATGAACGTCGGCGTGGTACAGGGCGGCACCGGTGTCAACGTGGTGCCGGACTTTGCCGAGGCGATCGTCGATCTGCGCTTCTGGAGCAACGAAGAGGCCGCTGCGGTACACGATCGGCTCACCTTTATGGCCAACAACCCCTTCCTCGCGGGCTGCCGGGTCGAGGTGGATCGCCAGACCTTCAAGCCGGCGATGCGCCCGAGCGGTGACACCGAGGCGCTGATGGCGCTGGTGGAGGCGGCAGCCAAAGAGGAGGGGATCCCCTTCAACTGGCTGGAGGCCGGTGGCGGCTCGGATGCCAACTTCACCGCCGCCGCAGGTGTGCCGTCGCTGGATGGCTTCGGCCCCATGGGGGGCGGTTTCCATTCGGAGGCGGAGTTCCTGCTGCTGGAGAGCATCGAGCCGCGCATCCGCCTGCTGCAACGGGTGCTGGGCAAGCTGGCGAAATAAGCCGGTTTATCCCTTGTTCGGGTAGTCATTGCCCGCTCAAAACTGGTCCGTTCAAATCCAAACGGGAGGCTGTTGCCTCCCGTTTTTTTATCTCGATTTTTCGCGCGCTGAGTGAGCGGGCCAGATGGCCTGAGGCCGTTACCCCTGTGGCTCGGCCAGATAGGCCAGATGATCCTGGCGCGCCACCTGCCAGCCATCGAGGCGCAGCGGGGCCGCAAAGCCCGGGCCGTCAGTCACCATGGTGTGGTACTCCCCCTGCTCGCCGCAGGCATCGAAGCCTTCACGCTCGGCCAGTTGCTGTAACTCGGCGAGGGTGGCGGCATCAAGGGTGAGTCCAGTCCACTCGGGAGCCAGCACCCGGGTATCGACGCAGGAGAGGTGGGCGACGATGCCGCGTGCCAGCAGATCCGCCAGCAGTGCCTCGCGGGAGAGTTGCCAGAGCGGCGTATGCACGGTGATACCAAGCGGGCGGCAGCGCTCGCGGATCCAGTTAGGCGCACCGCCCACGCTGTCGATATCGCCGGTGACTACGCCATCGAGTTGCCACTCCTCCTTGAGCCGTGCCAGTGCCCGCTCATAACCGAGATCGAACGGCGCTTCTATGGTGACCAGCAGATGGGGCAGCTCGAGGGCTTCCGCCTGAAGACGCACCAGCGGCAAAGGATGAGCGAGAAATCGGGGCTCTGGCGGCGCAAAGGTGGCCAGTGCCACCACCTGATGGCCCGCTTGGCGGGCATGACAGAGGGCCAGCATGGCATCTTTGCCACCGCTCCAGAGCAGGATGACGCGAGACATGGATGAGATTCCGATGGTGAACTAGGGGGCATGCTACCCAGCTGCGGGGGCAGAGGTAAAGGCATAGTGTCCGGAAATGGTGGCGGGGAAAGGGTTGGGGTCACAGAGCGGGAAAAAAGCAGGCCCCCGAAGCGGGGGCCTGTATTGCAATAGCGTGGTAAACGCCGCTGCGATTAGAGCAGGATGCTGGTGAGGATAAAGCCCAGCGAGCAGGAGGTCACCACCCCGATCAGCCCCGGAATGATGAAGCTGTGGTTGATGATGAACTTGCCGATGCGGGTGGTGCCGGAGCGGTCGAAACCGATACAGGCCAGATCGCTCGGGTAGGTCGGCAGCACGAAGTAGCCGTAGCTGGCCGGCAGGAAGGCGATCAGCAGCTTCGGCTCCACACCCAGCGCCAGACCCATGGGGGCGATGGCGGTCAGGGCGGCGGCCTGGCTGTTTACCAGCTTGGAGATGAGGAACAGCACCAGGGCGTAGGTCCAGGGCTGGGCTTGTACCACATGGGCCAGAGTCTCTTTGAGCAGCGGCATGTGGGCCTGGAAGAAGGTCTCACTCATCCAGGCAACCCCGAATACGGAGAAGATGGCGACCATGCCTGCCTTGAAGACGGCACCGTTGGCGATCTCGCCCGGCTTGACCTTGCAGCGCATCAGGATGATGGCACCGGCGATCAGCATCATCATCTGGATCACCAGGTTCATGGAGAGCGGGCCAGTTTTGTCCTTGATGGTGAACACCGGACGCAGACCTTCGTTGGCACCGAGCAATACCACGGCAGCGATGGCGGCGAAGAAGATCCAGGTAGACCAGTAGGCCTCTTTCGGGAACTTGGTGTTGAGCAGGGTTTCACCACCGCCGTAGATGAAGGCACGCTGCTCCGGGTCTTTGATCTTGGCCTGGAACTCTTCGTCCTTGTCCAGATCCTTGCCGCGACGCAGGCTCCACAGGGCCGCCACGATGACACCGGTCAGGGAGGAGGGGATGGCGATCATCAGGATGTCGAGCAGGCCGTAAGCCTGACCGATACCATGACCGGCCGCCAGAATGGAGACCATGGAGACCACGGCAACGGAGACCGGGGAGGCGCAGATGGCCATCTGGGAGGCAACGGAGGCCACGGCCATCGGGCGCTCGGGACGGATGTTCTTCTGCAGCGCGATGTCAGCGATGATGGGGAACATGGTGTAGACCACGTGGCCGGTACCGCACAGGAAGGTGAGGGTCCAGGTGGTGAGCGGCGCCAGGATAGTGATGTATTGCGGGTGGCGGCGCAGCAGACGCTCGGCCACTTGCATCATCAGGTTGAGGCCACCGGCAGTCTGCAGGGTGGCGGCACAGCCGATCACCGCCAGAATGGTCAGCATTACCTGAACAGGCGGTTCGCCCGGCACCAGGCCGAAGACGAAGGTCAGCAGGAAGAGACCGATACCACTGATGAGACCGAGTCCCATGCCCCCAAAGCGGGTACCCAGCAGCAAGCAGCCGAGTACCACTAAAAATTCCATCAAGATCATTCCGTTACCTCGTGTGATTCAACCCATATTGCCGCGGGTAGCCTGAACCATGAATTGTCATTGTCTGTTTTATTTAGCCCAAAAGGGTTAGTTGCTATTCTGCTCCCCTGAAAAAGTGAAAAAATTGAGTTACTTCAATAACTCGATGAATTTTTGATTAAACCACTTAAAAACCACGCACTAACAAAAACATCATTTTTGTCACCAAGTGGTATCACTCGGGGCCAAGCCATCGGGTGGTCATGGTGGCAGCACAGAGCGGCAACAGAGCTGCAGGGGAGGGACATAAAAAGGGCTCGATTGCGGCAGAAGAGGGTGAAAAAACCAGCGCTCAGGCTATTTTTGCCAACAAGGGCTGACTTCGGCGGGTTGGCTCATTTGGCCGCAGGTGCTTGCTGCAGATAGCGGCGCTGATAATCCTCGCTCAGCCTGGCAATATCGAGTCTGGCAATGGCCTGTGCCACCCGTTGCTGCAACGCCTGCTGATCGGGACGAAACATGATGTGCAGGCTCTTGTGTTCGAGGATCTTCGGGTGAAATTGCAATCCGGCGCTGATCAGCTTGCGATCATGGTTGATGAGCCAGTGAAAGACATCCCTATCGATCACCGCCAGATCGAGCCGGTCGCGCTGTAATTTGCGCAGGTTGAGCAGGTCGGAATCGACGGCGGCAGTGTTGAGGCGCTTGCTGACCATCAGAGCATCGAATTCCTGGGTGTTGACGTACCCCTCCACCACGCCGATCCGGTAGGGGGCGAGATCCGTGAGCTGCTGCCAGGGGATGGGGGGGCCTGAGCGCTGCGCCATGCCCAGCACGCTGTCGCCCACGCTGGGGGAGCTGCGCCACAGGGTCGGCAGGGTGTCGGAGAGGTACTCGGGAAAATAGCCGCTATAAGGCTGGGTCGGGTCGACCGCCAGCCGTACCGCCCGCTGCCAGGGGTAGAAGTCGAACGTCACCTCCAGTCCCGCTTCGGCAAAGGCGCGCTTGACGATATGACCGGTGAGGCCGCCATCGGGCAGGCTCTGGCTGGTGTAGGGGGGCCACTCCAGGGTGGTCAGACGAACGGGCTCGGCCCACAGTTGAACAGGCATGCAGGACAGCAATAGCGAAAGCAGCAGGCGATATCCCATAGGCGACGAGTTCCTTGTGCCGATTGATCCTGAGTATCACCCATAATGGTGACAATAAAAAAGCCGACCCACAGGTCGGCTTTTGCAATGCAGTGGCAAGATGCCGCTGATCAGAACTCGGCGGTACGCGGAGTACGCGGGAACGGGATCACGTCGCGGACGTTGCCCATACCGGTCACGTAGACTACCAGACGCTCGAAGCCCAGACCGAAGCCGGAGTGCGGGACTGTGCCGTAGCGACGCAGATCGCGGTACCACCAGTAATCTTCCTTGTTCAGGCCCATCTCGGCCAGGCGGGCATCCAGCACGTCCAGACGCTCTTCACGCTGGGAACCACCGATGATCTCGCCGATGCCCGGTGCCAGTACATCCATCGCGGCAACGGTCTTGCCGTCGTCGTTGAGGCGCATGTAGAAGGCCTTGATATCTTTCGGATAGTTCTTCACCACCACCGGAGACTTGAAGTGCTCCTCGGCCAGATAGCGCTCATGCTCGGAGGAGAGATCGATACCCCAGGAGACCGGGAACTCGAACTTCTTGCCGCAGTTTTGCAGCACTTCGATGGCGTCGGTGTAGTCGATCTGGGCGAAGTCGGAGGAGACGAAGCGCTCCAGACGGCCGATGGCATCCTTGTCTACGTGCTGGGCGAAGAACTCCAGATCGTCGCGACGCTCGGTCAGTACGGCGTTGAAGACATACTTCAGCATGGCTTCGGCCAGGGCGGCGTTATCTTCCAGATCGTTGAAGGCCACTTCCGGTTCAACCATCCAGAACTCGGCCAGGTGGCGGCTGGTGTTGGAGTTTTCAGCGCGGAAGGTCGGGCCGAAGGTATAGACCTTGGAGAGTGCGCAGGCATAGGTTTCGGCGTTCAGCTGGCCGGATACGGTCAGGAAAGCCTCTTTGCCGAAGAAATCTTCGTTGTAGTCCACCTTGCCGGCGTCGGTGCGCGGCAGGTTTTCCATGTCCAGCGTGGAGACGCGGAACATCTCGCCGGCACCTTCGGTGTCAGAGGCTGTGATGAGCGGGGTCGCAACCCAGAGGAAACCCTCTTCGTGGAAGAAGCGGTGGATGGCTTGCGCCAGGCAGTGACGAACGCGGGTCACGGCGCCAACGATGTTGGTGCGCGGGCGCAGGTGGGCCTGTTCACGCAGGTATTCGATGCTGTGGCGCTTGGCGGCCATAGGGTAGGTGTCCGGATCTTCGACCCAGCCGACTACCTTCACCTCGGTCGCCTGCAGTTCGAAAGCCTGGCCGCTGCCCTGAGAGGCGGCAACCACGCCGGTCACTTCCACGGAGCAGGCAGTGGTCAGACGCAGCACTTCATTCTCGTAATTGGCCAGGGTATTGGGGACAACTGCCTGTACCGGATGGAAACAGGAGCCATCGGAAATGGCCAAAAATGAGATCCCCGCCTTGGAATCACGGCGAGTCCGGATCCACCCTTTGACAGTTTGGGTGGTGCCGACCGGATACTTACCGGCCAGCACATCTACTACGGATGCGTGCGTCATCGAAATATTGTCTCCAGCTTGTTCTTGCAGCGCTATTTGCAACACTAGGGAGTCTGGCCCGGGCACAGATGGCCCACCATGGCAGACTAAGCCGTCAATCTTACCCGCGCGGGTTTGATAAACAAGCAAAAATGTCGGACTCTGGTGGGGTTTTCGGCATGGTTCACTCAACAAGAGTGTCACGGGCGCAGGAGAGGTGGGTGAAAGATCGGCGGCATGGGCCAGATTGGCTGACACGGGTGTTGCAGGGGCTGGTGATGCTCTGCTGGGGCGGCTTTATCGTGCTGCTTTCCCTTTACCACTATGCCCGGCCCGAAATTGCCTACGGTTTTCTGGTCTATGGCGGGATCGAGGTGCGCGATTATTGGGACCCGGCCCTTACCCCCTGGTTGGTCTACGGGCTCTGGAGCTGCTGCGCCCTGACGCTGGCGGTGTTGCTGCTGGAGCGCAAGCGCAGCCGCCGTCAGGATGACTCCCGGCATGTCAATCTGGCCATCCTGCTATTGGTGCTGATCGCCAGCTTGCTCTTCTACTACGTCGGTTAAGCGTTCGTCTTAGCGGGGCTGATCCGGCTCCTGCCTGCTGGCCTTGGTGCGTTTGCCGAGCTGGCGCTCCACACTATCGAGCATCTGGTTGTAGGCCACCGCCACCCGGCCAATCTCGTCGCCGTCATCCCCCTCCAGCCGGTGTCCGAAGTCGTGCAAGTCAGTGGCCTCTTCCATGGAGCGGGTCAACTGGTTGAGAGGGCGCACGATCCAGGTACGGATGACCCAGAGGGTCAGCAGCAGTCCCATCCCGAAGATGCCGGTGAGGATCAGCGCCGAGGTGAGAATATTCTGCTCGACCCGGGTAAACAGCGAATCGAGGGAGTAGTCAAAGCGCACCGCACCAAGCACGGTATTCTCCGGCACCAGATGACAGCTGGTGCAGTCGGTGCCGCGAAAATCCTTCTTGGCCAGCAGCGGCCGGGTCACCACCAGACGGCTGTGCATGCCGTTGTGCACCACCTCCAGGCTCCCTTTGCCCGCCAGTGCCAGCTCATCAAACTCATCCTTTACCTGTTCGGTTTCCCGTCCCGGCCCGAACTGTTTGCTCACCGCGTCGCCACGGACGATGCGGGCATCCTCCACATGGGCATGGTCGAGAAACTTGCCGCGCAGGGTATCGCGGGCATCCATCTTGCCGGTCAGCATCAGCATGTTGAGGCCGTCGAAATAGGCTTCGGTCTGCTCGCGGCTCTGCTCCTTGATGAGGGTCAGGATGAGATCGCGCTCGCGCACTGCCTGATAGGCTGCGGAGAAGACCAATACCATGGAGAAGATGAAGAGCAGGAAAAAGTTGATTTTGGCAGCAATGGAGAGGCGCATGAGCAGTCTTTCTTGATGGTAAAACCGCAGCAGTTTACCCCTCTTGGGGCCTCAGGTCTGGTGTTTTGCTCACATTACGGCAAGTGAAACTGCACTGAAGTGGATAAAGTTGTCCTCTTTATATATCAAATGCCGGTAGTCAAACGGGCGGCAGCGATGGCCGCCCGCTGCATGCATTAAAACTCGCCTTCGGCGATGGCCTGACGGATGGCGCCGGTCAATACCCGCAGATCTTCAGGGGTGATGACGAACGGGGGCATCAGGTAGACCAGCTTGCCAAAGGGGCGGATCCAGGCGCCCAGTTCGACAAATTTGCGCTGGATGCGCGCCACATCCACCCGCTCTTTCATCTCCACCACCCCGATGGCGCCGAGCACTCGCACATCCGCGACCGCCGGGTGCAGGGTCAGCTCTACCAGTTCTGTTCGCAGCTGATGCTCGATGGTGCGCACCCGCTCCTGCCAAGGTGAGGTCAGCAGCAGATCGATGGAGGCGTTGGCCACCGCGCAGGCAAGCGGGTTGCCCATAAAGGTGGGGCCGTGCATAAAGACGCCGGCCTTGCCGTCACAGATGGTATGGGCGACATGCTCGGTTGTCAGGGTCGCCGAGAGGGTGAGGTAGCCGCCGGTAAGCGCCTTGCCCAGACACATGATGTCGGGGCTGATCCCCGCCCAGTCGCAGGCAAACAGCTGGCCGGTGCGGCCAAAGCCGGTGGCGATCTCGTCGGCAATCAGCAGCACACCGAACTCGTCACACAGGGCGCGCACCCACTGCAGGTAGCGGGGGTGATAGAAGCGCATGCCGCCAGCGCCCTGCACTATGGGCTCAAGCACGATGGCGGCGATCTCCTCGTGATGATCCGCCATGAGTGTCGCCAGCTCCACCACGCACTGCTCGTCCCACTCGGCGTGGAAGCGGCAGTTGGGGGTTTCGACAAAGTAGTGCTCTGGCAGGAAGCCCTTGTAGAGCTCATGCATGCCGCCATCGGGATCGCAGACGCTCATGGCGCCAAAGGTGTCGCCGTGATAGCCGCTGCGCAGGGCGACAAATTTGGCTCTGGGCGTTCCCTTGGCGTGCCAGTACTGCTGCGCCATCTTGAGCGCCACTTCCACTGCCACCGAGCCGGAGTCGGCCAGAAATACCCGATCAAGCCCCTTTGGAGTGAGCTCCACCAGTTTGCGGCAGAGCTCGACCGCCGGGGCGTGGGTAAGGCCGCCAAACATCACGTGGGACATCTTGCCGAGCTGGGCGGTGGCGGCGGCGTCCAGTTCCGGCACCTGATAGCCGTGCACGCAAGCCCACCAGGAGCTCATGCCATCCACCAGTTCACAGCCGTCGCTGAGGGTGATGGTCACCCCTTTGGCGCTGGCTACTTCATAGCAGGGCAGGGGGTGAGTGAGGGAGGTATAGGGGTGCCAGATGTGGTGCAGGTCGAATTCTTGATTGGTCATTTGTTGTTCTGTTGTAAATTGGTTTGATCTGGTCGGTGTTGACAGTCTACGCGTGCTCTCTACACTAGCCAACAATTTCAGCCACTTGGCACTGCGCATCACCTTGAGCGCGCGGGCCCGGCGGCGGGTTCTGTGGCCGTCCATCCCAAGATGGCGGGCGGAGGATCCCACTAATAACAACCGGAAGCCATGTATGAATGCTCTCACCGCGGGCGGTCACGCCCTTCGTCATGACTGGACCCTCGCCGAGGTTCAGGCCCTGTTTGCCCTGCCGTTCAACGATCTGCTGTTTCAGGCCCAGACCGTCCACCGCGCCCACTTTGACCCGAATGAAGTGCAGGTGAGTACTTTGCTCTCCATCAAGACCGGCGCCTGCCCGGAAGATTGCAAATACTGCCCCCAGAGCGCCCGTTACCACACCGGGCTCGAAGCCGAGCGGCTGATGGAGGTGGAGAAGGTGCTGGAGCGGGCCCGCGAAGCCAAGGCCAACGGCTCGTCACGCTTTTGCATGGGGGCCGCCTGGCGCAACCCCAAAGAAAAAGACATGCCCTACATCATCCGGATGATCGAGGAGGTGCGCGGGCTCGGTATGGAGACCTGCATGACGCTGGGGATGCTCACCGCCGATCAGGCGGCCCGTCTTGGCGCTGCGGGGCTCGATTACTACAACCACAACCTCGACACCTCGCCGGAGTTTTACGGCGAGATCATCTCCACCCGCACCTATCAGGACCGGCTCGATACCCTGGAGCATGTGCGCGGCGCGGGCATGAAGGTCTGCTCCGGCGGCATCGTCGGCATGGGCGAGCAGGCGAAAGATCGGGCGGGCCTCTTGATGGCGCTCGCCAACCTGCCGCGTCACCCCGAAAGTGTGCCCATCAACATGCTGGTCAAGGTGAAGGGAACGCCGCTGGAGAACGAGGAGAACCTCGATCCGTTCGAATTTATCCGCACCATCGCGGTGGCGCGGATCATGATGCCCGCCTCCCATGTGCGTCTCTCCGCCGGGCGGGAGAAGATGAATGAGCAGATGCAGGCGATGTGTTTTATGGCCGGGGCCAACTCCATCTTCTACGGCTGCAAACTGCTGACCACCCCCAACCCGGACGAGAACAGCGACATGCAGCTGTTCAAGCGGCTCGGCATTCGCCCCGCCCAGCGGGCCCAGAAGCCGGATCAGGTTCAAGAAGAGGAGCTGCTGGCCGAGGTGAGTCGCCAGAGCGAGCCCACCGAGATGTTTTATGACGCCACCCGCCCCCGTGCAGGGGCCGCTCGGTCATGAACGGCCCTGCAGTAACGGGCCCCTTTGGGTTGAGCACGGCGCTGGCCGAGCGCGAGCAGGTGGGTCTGCTGCGCAACCGCATCGCGACCGACGGGGCGAGTGGCGGGCGGCTCAGGGTTGCAGGGCGCGACTACCTCAACTTTTCCGCCAACGACTATCTGGGACTGGCGGATCACGGCGCCATCAAGACCGCCTTCAACGCGGGGATTGAGCGTTATGGCACGGGCTCCGGCGCCTCGCCGCTGGTGACCGGTTACAGCCGTGCCCACCAACAGCTTGAGGAGACCCTGGCCGAGTGGCTCGGGGTGGAGGCGGTGCTGCTGTTCAACTGCGGTTTTTCGGCCAATCAGGCGGTGCTCAAAGCGTTGCTTGGCAAGGAACATCTGCTGTGGCAGGACAAACTCAACCACGCCTCCCTGCAGGAGATGGGCAGCCAGCTCCCTTGCAAGATGAAGCGTTTTGCCCACAACGATATGGCGGCCCTTGAACTGCAGCTTGAGCCAAATCGCGGGCTCATCGTCTCGGAGGGGGTGTTCAGCATGGACGGGGATCAGGGCCCTTGGCGCGATCTCGCAACCCTCGCCGCCCAAAGCGGCAACTGGCTGATGATCGACGATGCCCACGGTCTTGGTGTGCTGGGATCCGAGGGGCGCGGCACCCTAGCGGCGCAAGGGGTTCCTCCTACCAGCGTACACATCCAGATGGGCACTTTTGGCAAGGCGCTTGGCGTCGCTGGCGCCTTTATCGGCGGCAGCCGCGAGCTGGTGGAGTATCTGGTCAACTTCGCTCGCCACTATGTCTACAGCACCCATATGCCCGCCGCGCAGGCCTGTGCGGTGAGCAAGAGTATCGAACTGGTACGCGCCGCCGAGGATGCCCGCGCCCATCTTGGCCAGCTGATCGCTCGCTTCCGGCAAGGGGCACAGGCGTTGGGTTGGCAGCTTGGGGCGAGCGACACCCCGATCCAGCCGCTGCTGGTGGGGGAGAGCGTTGCTGCTTTGCAACTGGCTGAACGGCTGCGGGAGCGCGGCGTCTGGGTGAGCGCCATCCGCCCGCCCACTGTGCCGGTCGGTACGGCCCGGCTGCGTATTACCCTGAGTGCGGCTCACCGCGAGCAGGATCTGGATCGCCTGCTCGATGCCTTGGGGGTCTGCCCTGCAGCTACAACGCTTGGGGAGGCTCACTATGGCTGAGCGTTTTCAAACGGTCGACAAGGCGCAGCTTGCTCGCCGTTTCGGCGCCGCCGCTCGTCATTACGATACCCATGCCCGCTTTCAACAGGAGGTGGGTCAGGCGCTGCTGGAATGGATGCCGAGCAGGCCGGTTGGCACTGATCTGACGGTGAGCGGGCTGGATCTGGGCTGCGGCACTGGCTTTTTCTTGCCCCAACTGGCGAACCGTTGTCACCAGCTGGTGGGGCTTGATCTCGCCCCCGGCATGCTGGCGCAGGCCGCCTTGCGTGGCAGCGGTGCTCGCCTGCTCTGCGGCGATGCGGAGCAGCTTCCTTTCGCCGACAGCGCGTTCGACTGGATTTTCTCCAGTCTGGCGCTGCAGTGGTGCGAGCGTCCGGCCCAGGCTTTTGGCGAGCTGCTGCGGGTGGTCAAACCGGGCGGCCAGATCTTTTTCTCGACCCTGCTCGATGAGTCGCTCTGGCAGTTGCGAGCCGCCTGGCAGCAGCTTGATGGTCGCGCCCATGTCAATCGCTTCCTCAGCCTGCCACAATTGGAGCAGGCGCTGGCTAGCGCCGGGGTATCTGCTCCCGAGCTGCGTTGTATCACCTGGGATCTCGCCTATCTTGAATTGCCGCAGTTGTTGCGCGATCTCAAGGGGATTGGGGCTAATCAGATCAATGACAATCAGGGGAGTGCCGCCCCGGCCGGTCTGAGCGGTCGCGCCAGATTGCAGCAGCTGGCTCAGGCGTATGAGGCGTTTCGCCAGCCCGATGGCAGGCTGGTCGCCAGTTATCGGGTGTGCCTCGGCCGCCTCAGCAAGCCTCGCTGAGCGCCGGGAATCGCATTGTGTGCAGGGTAGTCAACGGGCCCTGCCAAGGAGAGAACCGTATGAAATCATTCTTTATCACCGGCACCGATACCGATGTGGGCAAGACGCTGGTGGCGCGCACCCTGCTGCGTGAATTCAGCGCACAGGGAATCAAGTGCGCGGGTTACAAGCCGGTCTCGGCCGGATGTGCCCGCACTCCGGACGGGCTGCGCAACCTGGATGCCGTCCTGTTGCAGGAGGCGGCGAGTCTGCCGCTGCCCTATGAGGTGGTCAATCCGTTCGCCTATGAGCCGCCGATTGCACCCCACATTGCCGCCAGCGAGGCGCGCCAGCCTATCACCATGCAGGGGTTGAGCGAGGGGCTACGCAAGATTGAACAGGCCGGGGCCGAACTGGCGGTAGTGGAAGGGGCAGGGGGCTGGTATCTGCCGCTCGATCGCAAGCATCTACTGTCGGACTGGGTGAAACAGGAGAACATGGCGGTGATCATGGTGGTGGGGGCCAAGCTGGGTTGCCTCAACCATGCGCTGCTCACTTTTGCCGCCATTCGCAATGATCAGCTGCCGGTGGCGGGGTGGGTAATTAATCGGCTCCATGGTTCCATGAGCCATTATCAGGAAAATCTGGACACCCTGAGGGGCTTGCTGCCAGCCCCCTTCCTCGGCGAAATTCCGTTTATAAACAATCCACTTGAAGCCGATTTGCAGGGGCGTCTCGATATCTCGCCGCTACTTTGACGGCATATTCAGCGAACATTCATCGAATCTCCCTAGAATGTCGACATTAACATGATCAGGTGGGGATCCCGAGTGATCCCCGGTCATGTCCCTTATCTTCACAAGGAGTCTATATGAAGCGAATTATGCTATTCCTGGTGACCAACCTGGCCGTCATGCTGGTGCTGGGGGTGGTACTCAATATCCTGTTCTCGGTTCTGGGGATCAACAAGTCCAGCATTTCCGGGCTGTTGGTGTTCTGTGCCGTGTTCGGTTTTGGGGGTTCCTTTATCTCCTTGCTGATGTCCAAGTGGATGGCCAAGCGCAGCTATGGCGTCCAGGTCATCGAGCAACCCCGTAACGAGACCGAGCACTGGCTGGTGAGCACTGTGGCCCGTCAGGCCCGTGAAGCCGGGATCCAGATGCCGGAAGTGGGGATCTACGACTCTCCCGAGATGAACGCGTTTGCTACCGGTGCCCGCCGCGATGACTCGCTGGTGGCCGTCTCCTCCGGCCTGCTCTACAGTATGAGCCGCGATGAGGCGGAAGCGGTGCTGGCCCATGAGGTGAGCCACGTGGCCAACGGCGACATGGTGACCCTGACCCTGATCCAGGGTGTGGTGAACACCTTCGTGATGTTCTTCGCCCGTATCGTGGCTGGCGTCATCAGCAATTTCTTCAGCTCCAACAACGATGAAGAGAGCAGCAGCACCGGCGGTTTTGCCTACATGATCACCGTGTTCGTGCTGGAGATGGTGTTTGGCGTGCTCGCCTCCATCATCGTCATGTGGTTCAGCCGTCAGCGTGAGTTCCGCGCCGATGCCGGTGCCGCCAAGCTGGCCGGTCGCGACAAGATGATCGCTGCCCTTGAGCGCCTCTCCCGCGGTGCCGAGCCGCAGCTGGAAGGCTCCATGATGGCCTTTGGCATCAACGGCAAGCGCTCCATGAGCGAGCTGTTCATGAGCCACCCGCCCATCGAGCAGCGTATCGCCGCCCTGCGTGGTTGATAGATACTGAATGACGGGGGATCACCCCGAATAAAAAACGGCTGCCTTCGGGCAGCCGTTTTGCTTTTCAGCGTTCTTTAAAGCTTGAAGTGTCCCATCTCCTGGCGCAGTACCCGTGACAGCTGCTTGAGCTTGGCCGCCTCTTGCGATACGTGGCGGGCGGCATCCCCTGACTGTTCGGAGAGAGAGGTGATGTTGCCGACGGTAGATACCACCTCGTTGGCTGCGGTGGACTGCTCGCGCAGGGTGTGGCTGATCTCCCCCATCAGGCCGGTGAGGTTGGAGGCGTGGCTCTGGATGCTGGCGATCGCCTCGCCGGTCTGATTGGCCAGCGTGACCCCACGGGAGACGTTGTTGACCGTGTTCTCCATGCTGCGAATGGAGGCATCCGCCCCGCTCTGGATCTTGCTGATCATCCCGGTGATCTGCTGGGTTGAGGCCGCCGAGCGACTGGCCAGATTGCGCACCTCGTCGGCGACCACCGCAAAGCCGCGACCCTGTTCACCGGCCCGCGCCGCCTCGATGGCCGCGTTGAGGGCCAGCAGGTTGGTCTGATCGGCGATGCCGCGGATCACCCCGATGATCTCCGAAATCTGCTGGGTATGGCCGTTGAGCTCGGAGATGGTGCTGGCTGCATCCCCCACTGTGGTGGAGATATTCTCGATGCTGCCGAGCGTCTCTTTAATGACCCCTGATCCCTCCTCCAGGGTATTGGCTGAGACCTTGCTCAGCTCGTCTGCATGGGTGGCGTTGTCGGAGAGGTGGCTGATGCTCACTACCAGCTCCTCGATGGCGGCGGCCATGGTCTGGGTGCTGGTTTGCTGATCGGTGGCAAACTGGGCGGTCTGCTCGGCGATCTGGGCGATGCTGTCAGCAGAGTGGGACAGCTCCTCGGTGGAGTGGGAGACCTTGGCGATGATCCCCTTGAGGGTGGTCTGCATACTGCCGAGCAGACCGATCAGGCTCTCTTTCGATCCTGGCGGCACCTTGATGGGGCGCGAGAAGTCCCCTTCCGCCATCATATGGAGATCTGTCTTGAGCTGCTCGACCGAGGTGCCCACCAGATCGAGCAGGGAGCGATAGGTGCGCCAGAGGAAGAACATCAACACCAGACCGAGGGCGATAAAGAGATAGCGCAGCATGTCGGTATTGGCGATGGCGCTCTCGACTGCCTCATGGTTGCGCTGCTCCATCATCACGTAGAAGTCATCGATGGGGGACATGATGCGCCCCTTGTTCTGGTGATAGGCCTTGTCATGCATCATGGCGATGGCTTTTTGCTGGTTGGCAACCGGATCGCCATCGGTCTGCTGCACCAGCTTGAAGGCGGCGACCTCGGTGTTGACCAGCGCATCCGAGTTGTTTTTGGCCTCGTTCAGTTTGGCGAGTTCACCGTCGGTGAAACCGGCATCCTTCATCAGGTCGATCAGGCCACGGCGAACATTGCTGTCGGGGCGGGGATTCTGGCCGTTGGCGGCGACAAAGTCCCAGTAGATACGGTTGTAGCCATCTGGTCTCGGCTGTTCGCCGTTGCGAATGGCCAGGATCCGCATGTACTGCTGCTCGTAGGCTGGATCCTTGGTGATGACGTAGGTGCGCCCGAGTCGGGTCAGATCATCGGAGGATTGGCGCAGCTCATCGGCCAGCAGGTAGGAGACATATTGTTGTCGATAACTCTCTTCCAGTTGTTTACCCGCCCAGCTGTAGGCGAAAAACACCAGTGACAGCAGGATCAGGGTGATGACGGATAGCAGCAGGTTGAGCTGAAAGGCGGGCTTGTTCTGTTCCATGGTATGGGCGTCCTTTCCCTATGGCTGAGTGTCGTATGGAGCATCGCCAAGTCAATGGCTGGCAAGGCTTTTTGCTCTGAGAGTATAGGAAGGGAAACTCACTGATGAAGGCGGTGGGGACAAATTAAGGGCGGATCAGGTGAACAAGTGTGGACAAAGATGACCGGGGTCAATTCCCCGGTCATCTGGGGGGGGGGTGAGTTAATGCGGCTCGATCACCCGATCATAGGATTTCAAGGTCAGTGAGCGGCACGGCGCAGCAGGCAAGGATCTTGCCCTCCGCCCGCTCGGCGGCGGTGATGGCGGGGGCGTCGGGGTGATCCACCTCGCCCGAGAGCAGCGTCTGTTTGCAACTGCCGCAGATGCCGGCGCGGCAGCTCCATGGCAGCTCTACACCTTGCTTGTTGGCCTGATCCAGCACTGTGCCCTGATTGTTGCCGGTAAAGGCTTGGGCGCCGATACGCAGTTGTACCGCCTGATGGGGGCGGGCCACCGAGAGAATGGCGCCGCCAAAACTCTCCTGTTTGATCCGTGCGGCTGGAACGCCGAGGGCCGCAACTTTGGCGGCAGCATCGGCCATAAAGCCGTGGGGGCCGCAGATAAAGACCTCTTTTTCGGCCAGCCCTTTGATCAGTTGCAGATGCTCATCATTGAGTCGCCCTTGCAGCCCCTGCCAGTGATTGTCCGGCTGGCTCAGGATCAGGGTGAGGGTCATCCCCTGCTGCGCCATGGCGTGCAGTTCGCTGGCGGCGGGAATGTCCGCTTCGCTGCGGCACAGGTGCATAAAGTGAACCTCTTCCAGTTCCCCGCGAAGGGCCAGGGTACGGGCTATCGCCAGCATGGGGGTGACGCCGGAGCCTGCGGAGAGCAACAGTAGGTTGCGCTCGGACCCTAAGTGAAACTCGCCAGCAGGGTTGGCGGCCAGCAGCCGGTCGCCCACCTGCAGTTGCTGGTGCAGCCAGTGGGAGATGCGACCCCCCTCCACCTTCTTGACGCTGATGCTGTAACGCTCCGGATGATCCGGCGTGGAGCTCAGGGTATAGCGGCGCTGAACCCGCTCATTTTTGATATCGAGACTGATGGGCAGATGCTGGCCCGGCAGGTAGTCGGGCAGGGGCTCGCCATCGGCGGCCTCGAACCAGAAGGTCTCCAGATCCCGCGCCAGCGGTTCGCGGGCCACGCAGACCAGCTCCCGCTTCTTCGGCGCGGCGGCGGGATAGACAACCGGACGGGTACGCTCCAGCACCTCGATCTCGCTGCCTGCCTCAATCCAGCCTTCGTTCAGCGCCACCAGATTCTGGCCGAAGTAGACCTCACCATCCTCGCCACGGCGGTAGCGGGTGAGGGTGGCCAGCGGCTCTTTCAGGGCGTTGAAACGATCGGTGCCCGCTTCCACCGTGGTCATGATGCAGCGGCTGCAGGGCTTGACCACCTTGAATTCCACCTCACCGATGCGGATGCGCACCCAGCTGTCCTCCTCGAAGGGCTGGGTGTTGCTTGCCACCAGATTGGTGCGGAACTGGCTCATCTGGTGCAGGGCATCGGAGCGTAGATTGAGATCCTCAAGGGAAGCCTGGCTTATCAGCAGCAGCGGATAACCGTCTGCAAAGCTGACCCGGGTGCCGGTCTTTTCACGAAAGCGATCCGAGGTTTCACCCAACCAGAGCAGCTGCACCGTCTCCCCTGCCACCCGGCTTAGCCACCCATCGGCTTTGGGGTCGGTGTGCAGTGCGGTGAAACGGTCGCTCCAGACTCCGGTAGCTTGCGGGGTGCGGCTGAAGTCGACCTCTTGCAGGGTGAGCGGTTCAAAGCCCGGATAGCGCAGTTGCAAGCCACCTTCGATGGGGGTAGCTACGACCTGTTGCAGTTGGGGATGGGTACGGGCGGTGATAAAGGTGCCGTCCGGTTTGACCACCATGTAGCGGCGATCCCCTGCCAGTCCCTCTTCGGTCACCCGGGCGCGAGCCAGCGGCATACCTGCAGTCGATTTGATGGGGTAGAGGTGAATGCTGTCTAGCCTGGGCATCTTCATATCCTTGTGACGCGGCGCGATCGCCTGGAAAAAGGGGAACATAACGGTTCCCCGGCGATCCGGCAATCCTTTCAAGGGGGCGGTCTATAGTTGGGAAAACAGAACAAGAGGGCATCGGGATGAAAATAAGCTGGTTGCTGGCGGGGAGCCTTTTTTGCCACGGGCTCTGGGCGCAGGAGCTGACCCTGACCACGGGAGAGTATCCCCCTTACTGCTCCGAGACGCTGAAATATCAGGGGCTGATCCCTCATGTGGTGAGCGAGGCATTCAAGAGTGAAGGGGTGAGCGTCAAGTTCCAGTTTCTGCCCTGGAAGCGGGCCTTTCGCTTGTCGGAGGAGGGGGTGGTGGATGGCACTGTCCACTGGTATGAGTCGAGCGAGCGGCGCAAAACCCATCTCTACAGCGATCCCATCCTGAGCGAAACCTACGTCTGGTTCTATCTCAAGTCAGATCCGCTGGAATGGCGTGGCTATCAGGATCTGGCGGATCGCAAGCTGGCTGCGGTCAGTGGCTATACCTACAATGCAGATTTTTTTGCAGCCATCGCGCAGGTGCCGCTGCAGGTGCAGTTCGTCACCCGGCTGCGCCAGAGCTTTGATCTGCTGCTCTCGGGCCGCGCCGACCTGACCCTGGAGAACATCGATGTCGGTTACTACTCCCTGCGTCAGTTCTACCCGGCCAGCACGGTCGATCTGTTCACAACCCATTCAAAACCCGTGATGAAAGTCGAAGGTCACCTGCTGATCAGCCGCAAGCGCGCGAATGCTGACGAGCTGATCCAAACCTTCAATCGGGGGCTCGCCAAACTGAAAGCCAGCGGTCAGCTGGAGAAGATGTTACTTGAGTCACGTTCTGGTCTCTATGAACCATAAAGTGCAACATTTTTTGATCCTGATTCGCTAATCAGTACAAAAAAGCCGCCATTATCGACTCAGTTCCCAGTTTCTAACGCTTTCGCTTCTTCCCTCTCTGGCCACCGTCTGCTTCGGCTACACGGTATCAAGTGCTATCTGAGCGGGCCTGTTACCCAACAAGAAGAAAGCAATGTATGAGCAAACAACTGGACATGACCCCATTGCCGGATCTCTCCCTGAAAACGGGAACAGGCCCGGTGCGTACCCGGCTACCCGTTTGGCGGCCGGCCCTGCCACCCTGCAATCACGCCTGCCCGGCCGGAGAAAATATCCAGGCCTGGCTCTCTTTGGCGCAGGCCGGTCGCTTTGAGGCGGCCTGGCAGACCCTGATCGAAGAGAACCCCTTGCCCGCCATTCATGGCCGGGTCTGCTACCACCCCTGCGAGAGCGCCTGCAACCGCGGTCAGGTGGATGAATCCGTCTCCATTCACGCTATCGAGCGTTTCCTCGGCGACGAGGCGCAGGCCCGTGGTTGGCAGCCCGCAAACCCTGCCCCTGCCAGCGGCAAGAAGGTGCTGGTGATCGGTGCCGGTCCCTCCGGCCTCTCCTGTGCCTGGCACCTCAACCGGCTCGGCCATCAGGTGGAGATCCGCGAAGCGGGGCCACTGGCGGGCGGCATGCTGCGTTTTGGCATTCCCGCTTACCGTCTGCCCCGCGATGTGCTGGATCGGGAGGTGGCCCGCATCGTGGCCGCAGGTGTCACTCTCACCCTCAACCACAAGGTGGAGGATGTGCTGCGCGAGCGTGACGAGGGGGGCTTTGACGCCGTCTTTATGGCCATCGGTGCCCATCTGGCCAAGCGGGTCGATATTCCGGCCCGTGAAGCGGGCAAGATCCTCGATGCGGTAAGTTTCCTCGAACAGGCCAGCCTGGCCGAAGAGCAGGGCCTGCCACCGCCAAAACTGGGACGGCGAGTGGCGATCTACGGCGGCGGCAACACCGCCATGGATGCGGCCCGTACCGCCCGCCGCCTCGGGGTGGAAGAGGCGATGATCATCTACCGCCGCGACCGGGATCATATGCCCGCCCACGCCTTTGAAGCCGACGAGGCCGAGGAGGAGGGGATCAAGATCAACTGGCTGCGCAGCATCCGTCAGCTCGACAACACCAGCATCGAAGTGGAGGTGATGGCGCTGGATGCCGAGGGCAAGCCGGTGCCTACCGGCAAGTTTGAAACCCTCGAAGCGGACTCCCTGATCCTGGCGCTCGGTCAGGAGGTAGACCTCTCGGTGCTGGAGAGCATTCCCGGCGTGCGGGTCAACAAGGAGGGAGTGGTGCAGGTGGCGGGCAACCTGATGACGGATGTGCCGGGTCTGTTTGCCGGTGGCGACATGGTGCCCTCCGAGCGCACCGTCACCATCGCCACCGGCCACGGCAAGAAGGCGGCGCGCCATATGGATGCCTGGCTGCGCGGTCGTCACTACCACAAACCGCTCTCCTACCCGCTGGTGGGGCCGGAGCAGTTGCAACTCTGGTTCCAAACCCATGCCCCGGCCAGCAGTCAGCCGGTCAAACCGGCGTGGGCGCGGGATGATTTTGGCGAGATCATCGGCGGGCTGGATGAGGTGGCCGCCCGTTACGAGGCGGCGCGCTGCTACTCCTGCGGCAACTGCTTCGAGTGCGACGGCTGCTATGGCAGTTGCCCCGAGCAGGCCATCGCCAAGCTGGGGCCGGGCAAAGGCTATCAGGTGGATGCAGCGCGCTGCACCGGCTGCGGTGCCTGTCACGATCAATGCCCTTGCCACGCCATCGAGCTGCGCCAACCGGAGGAGTCCCAATGAAACATGAACTGATCATGGTCGATGGCAACGAAGCCGCGGCCCGGGTGGCGTACCAGCTGAGCGAAGTGTGTGCCATCTATCCCATCACCCCGAGCTCGACCATGGCCGAACTGGCCGATGCCTGGGCGGATGAGAAGCAGACCAACCTGTGGGGCAATATCCCCACCGTGGTGGAGATGCAGAGTGAAGGGGGGGCGGCCGGTACGGTACATGGCGCCCTGCAGGCGGGGGCGCTCGCCACCACCTTCACCGCCAGTCAGGGGCTGATGTTGATGCTGCCCAACATGTACAAGATCGCCGGTGAATTGACCGCGGCGGTGTTCCATGTGGCGGCCCGTTCGCTGGCGGCGCAGGGGCTGTCGATTTTTGGCGACCATCAGGATGTGATGGCGGCGCGCAGCACCGGCTTTGCCATGCTCGCCTCCGGCTCGGTGCAGGAGGCGCAGGACTTTGCCTTGGTCGCCCATAGCGTCACCCTGCAGTGCCGGGTGCCCTTTATTCACTTCTTCGATGGCTTTCGTACCTCCCACGAGGTGAACAAGATCACCGCCCTGCATCGGGATGAAATTCGCGCCCTTATCGACAACGACTGGGTACGCGCCCACCGTGCCCGGGCCCTCAACCCGGATCATCCGGTGATGCGCGGCACCGCCCAGAACCCGGATACCTATTTCCAGTCCCGCGAGAGCGTCAACCCCTTCTACGAAGCGGTACCGGCGCGGGTGCAGCAGTGCATGGACAATCTCGGCGAGCTGACCGGCCGCCACTATCGGCTGGTGGAGTATCACGGTGCACCGGATGCCACCGACGTCATCGTGCTGATGGGCTCGGGGGCGGCTACTGCTCGGACTACCGTGGATTGGCTCAACCAACAGGATCGCAAGACTGGGGTCTTGGTTGTGCGCCTCTATCGCCCCTTCCCGGTGCAGGCGCTGCTCGATGCGCTACCGCAGAGCGTGCGCCGCCTCGCGGTGCTTGATCGCACCAAGGAGCCGGGGGCGGGTGGCGAGCCGCTGCTGCTGGATGTGCAGAGCGCCCTGATCGACGGTTTGCAGCGCGGCCTTATCAAGCGGCTGCCCTGGCTCAGTGGCGGTCGCTACGGCCTCTCGTCCAAAGAGTTCACCCCCGCCATGTGTGCGGCGGTGTTTGAGGAGCTGGCCTGTGATGCGCCGCGCCCGCGCTTTACCGTGGGGATAGTGGACGATGTGTCGGGCCTCAGTCTGGCCTGGCACCCCATCGGCGATCTGGAGCCCGCCAGCCGGGTGCGGGCACTGTTCTTCGGCCTCGGCGCCGACGGCACGGTCGGTGCCAACAAGAACAGCATCAAGATCATCGGCGAGCTGGAGGGGTTCCACGCCCAGGGCTACTTCGTCTACGACTCCAAGAAGTCGGGCTCGCGCACCGTCTCCCACCTGCGCTTTGGCCCCGAGCCCATTGACGCCCCCTGGCTTATCGAACAGGCGAGCTTTATCGGCTGCCACCAGTGGGGCTTTGTCGAATCGGTCGATCTGCTGGAGCACGCCGCGGAAGGGGCGACCCTGCTGCTTAACGCCCCCCATGAGGCTGACAAGGTGTGGGGCCAGCTGCCCGAGCTGCTGCGGGCCCGTATCCGCGCCCTCAATATCCAGCTCTACTGCATCGATGGGGATCGGGTGGCCGAGCAAAACGGCATGGGCAATCGCATCAACACCATCATGCAGACCTGCTTCTTCGCGCTGGCCGGGGTGCTGCCACGGGATGAGGCGATTGCGCTGATCAAGGAGAGCATCGAGAAGAGCTATGCCCGCAAGGGGCCCGAGGTGGTGGCGCGCAACTTCGCCGCGGTGGACGATACCCTGGCTCACTTGAGCAAGGTGGCGATCCCGGCTGGAGACGAGCAGATCAGCGACTATCCGCTGCCACTGGCGCCCGGCGGCAGCGAGTTTGTCCAGCGCGTCACCGGCGAGATGTTGGCGGGGCGCGGCGATCTGATCCCTGTCTCCATGCTGCCGGTGGATGGCACTTACCCCACCGCCACCAGTCGCTTCGAGAAGCGGGATATCGCCCGCGAGATCCCGATCTGGCACTCCGATATCTGCATCCAGTGCGGCAACTGCGTCTTTGTCTGCCCCCACGCGGCGCTGCGGGCCAAGTTCTACCATCAGGACTGGCTGGCGACCGCCCCGGAGGCAGCGCAGTCGGTGCCCGTCACCGCCAAGGGCTTCCCCGACAGCCGCTACACCCTGCAACTCTATCCGGAGGATTGCACCGGCTGCGGCCAGTGTGTGCAGGCCTGTCCGGTACGGGCTGAGGCGGATGAGGAACACGAGGGCGAACGCGCCATCACCATGATGGACAAGGCGCCGCACCTGGCTGGCCAGAAACAGGCGCTGCGCTGGTTCGAGAGCCTGCCCTGGCCTGCCCGTGAGCGGGTAGATTTCTCCACCGTGCGCGGTGCCCAGTTCCTCGAGCCGCTGTTCGAGTTCTCCGGCGCTTGCGCCGGTTGTGGCGAGACCCCGTATCTCAAGCTGCTGACCCAGCTGTTTGGCGATCGCATGCTGGTGGCCAACGCCACCGGTTGCTCCTCCATCTATGGCGGCAACCTGCCGACCACGCCGTGGGCCAAGAACGCGGAGGGGAAGGGGCCCGCCTGGTCCAACTCCCTGTTTGAGGACAACGCCGAGTTTGGCTTTGGTTTTCGTCTCACCGCCGATCAGCATCACGGTCAGGCGGTGGCGGCCCTCTCGGCGATGAAGGGCGAGCTGGGGGAAGCGCTGGTTGATACCCTGATCACTGCCCCGCAGCGGCTGGAGTCGGAGATCCGCGCCCAGCGCACCCGGGTGGCGCAAGTGCGCGAGCGGCTGGAAGAGGTGAAATCCGGCAAGGCCCGCGAACTGCTGTCGCTTATCGATCAGCTGGTGCGCCGTTCGGTCTGGATCATTGGCGGCGATGGCTGGGCCTATGACATCGGCTCGGCGGGGCTCGATCATGTGCTCGCCTCCGGTCGCGATGTGAACGTGCTGGTGATGGATACCGAGGTCTACTCCAACACCGGCGGCCAGATGTCGAAATCGACCCCGCTCGGCGCCGTCGCCAAATTTGCGGCGGGGGGCAAGACGCTGGCCAAGAAGGATGTGGCGTTGCAGGCCATCTCCTACGGCAACGTCTATGTTGCCCGCATCGCCTTTGGTGCCAACCCGCAGCAGGCGCTGCAGGCCTTGCGTGAAGCCGAAGCCTATCCGGGTCCGTCGCTGATCATCGCCTATAGCCACTGTATCGCTCACGGCATCGATATGGAGTTTGGCCTGACTCAGCAAAAACGCGCCGTGGCCTCCGGTCACTGGCCGCTGATGCGCTACAACCCGGTACTGCGCAGTGCGGGGCAGAACCCTTTCAGCCTCGACAGCCTGCGCCCCTCCATTCCCCTCGCCGAATACCGCCAAGAGGAGACCCGTTATCGGGTGCTGGCCCAGAGCCATCCGGAGGAGGCCGAGCGGCTGATGCAGGTGGCGCAAAAAGTGGCGTGGCAGAAGTGGGCCACCTACGAGGAGATGGCCACCCGCGAGGCCAGCCATTTCCATCCGCCGGTGTGAGGATTGGGTTAAATCTGCATAAAACGAAGCGGGCCACTGGCCCGCTTTTTTAGGTTAAATAGAAAACAGGAGACCTACATATCCCAGAGTCGGGT
>NZ_CAWNZT010000375.1:0-7138 GCF_963878965.1 Aeromonas sp. HMWF015
GGGTCGCTGCGACTGGCGGCCACCATAGTCGCCGCCAGTCGCAGCGACCCCGCCCGCCGTGGATAGAGCGGCGCCTGATTGCCGAGAATGGCGATCAGCCGCAGGTGGGAGTCGTGGCGCGGGCAGGTGACCCAGGGCTCGTCCGTCAGCGCATCCGGGGTGAGCGATCCCTTGCCCGTCAGCGGGTGATCCGGCGGCAGCACCAGCACAAACTCCTCGTCCAGCAGGGGGATAAAGAGCTCGTCGCCACAGCGCAGGGATTCGCACCCCAGCCGCACATCGCCACAACAGCCCTCCTCCAGGGTCAGCAGGATCTCCTCGTGGGCGAGCGCCCCTTGCACCAGCGCCCCCACCACGCCATCACCAAGGTCTGCCTCAATCCCCACCGTCAGCTCGAGGCAGGGGGAGGTTTCACGAAACTCGCGGGCGAGGGAGTCGGTGTCGGCGATCAGCCGCTTGGCACGGGGATAGAGCCGGTGGGCCGCTTCGGTCCCCTCCACTCCGCGCGCCTGCCGCACAAACAGGGTCACCCCCAGCTCATCCTCCAGCGTCTTGATGGTGGTGGAGAGGGTGGGCTGGGTAATGAAAAGGCGGGTAGCGGCCGCCGTGATGTTGCGCTCCTCGAAGACAGCCACAAACGCACGCAGGGTTCGCACATCCATTGAATTCACCTATACCAGACAGTCATAAAAGCCATTTTTCACGGCGACACGGGGCAAATATAGTGGCTTACCTGCCACAAGGCATCCCAATTTTCTATATCAGCGTCTATCAACACAGCCAGGAGCCATCATGCGCCATCTCTCTGTCATCGGCCTCGGGGCCATGGGCTCCGCCCTCGCCACCACCCTGATCAAGGCGGGCCATCCGGTCACCGTCTGGAATCGCAGCGCCGCCAAGGCAGCCCCGCTGCAAGCGCTGGGTGCGACACTCGCCCCCTCGGTTGGCGCAGCCATCGCAGCAAGTGATATCACCCTTGTCTGCGTCGATAACTACGCCGTCAGCCAGCAGTTGCTGGATGAGGCGAGCGATGCGGTGGCGGGCAAGCTGCTGGTGCAGCTCTCCACCGGCAGCCCGCAGGGGGCCAGAGCGCTGGAGAGCTGGAGCCACGCCCGCGGCGCCCGTTATCTCGATGGCGCCATTCTCTGCTTCCCGGATCAGATCGGCACCACTGACGCCAGCATCATCTGCTCGGGGGCTAGCACCGCCTTTAGCGACGCCGAGCCGGTGCTGCGCCTGCTCGCCCCTACCCTCGACCATGTGGCCGAGGCGGTGGGCGCCGCAGCGGCGCAAGATTGCGCCGTCGCCGCCTACTTTGCCGGTGGTCTGCTCGGTGCCCTGCACGGCGCGCTGATCTGCGAGGCGGAAGGGCTGCCGGTGGCCAAGGTGTGCGCCCAGTTCAGCGAGCTCTCGCCCATTCTCGGTGGCGATGTGGCCCATCTGGGCAAGACGCTGGCGAGCGGCGATTTCGATCACCCCTACGCCAGCCTGAAAACCTGGAGCGCCGCCATCAGCCGCCTCGCCGGTCATGCCACCGATGCCGGGATCGACAGCCGCTTCCCGCGCTTTGCCGCAGAGCTGTTTGAGGAAGGGGTGGCGCAAGGGTTTGGCCAGCAGGAGGTGTCGGCCCTCATCAAGGTACTGCGGGCGCGCAATGGAGCGGCACAATGAACGAGCTGACCAACCACACCCCAATTGCACTGGTCACCGGCGCCGCTGGCGGGATTGGCCGCCAGCTCTGTATCGGGCTGGCCGAGGCGGGTTATCGGGTGATCGCCACCGATCTGGCTCCTCACGCTTTCGACCATCCCGAGATCCACTTTCACCCGCTCGATCTGCGGGACGAGCAGGCTATCGTGGGGCTCTTTGCCGAGGTGCGCGCGCAGCATGGCGGCATGCACCTGCTGATCAACAACGGCGCCATCAGCAAGTTCCACACCCGTTTTGAAGATCTGAGCGCAGCCCAGTTCGATCAGGTGATAGCGGTCAATGTGCGCGGCGCCATGCTCTGCGCCCGCGCTTTTGTGCAGGCCAACCGCGATCTGCCCTATGGCCGCATCATCAATATTGCCTCCACCCGCTGGCAGCAGAACGAACCGGGTTGGGATGCCTACGGCGCCTCCAAGGGGGCGCTGGTCGCTCTCACCCAGTCCCTCGCCAACTCGCTGGCCGACCATCCCATCACGGTCAATGCCATCAGCCCAGGCTGGATCCAGGCGGAGGATTACCACCCCCTGACCGAGGCGGATCATCGCCAGCACCCGAGTGGCCGGGTCGGGCGCCCCGACGACATCACCCGCGGCTGCCTCTTTCTGGCGGATCCTCGCAACGACTTTATCAACGGCGCCAATCTGGTGGTCGATGGCGGGATGAGCAAGAAGATGCTCTACCACACCTCCGCCTCCTTCTGGGAGGAGTAACCCCTGCGGCGGCAGCCCGATTTGCGCTGCCGCCGCCATCTCACCCCACACTCGCCCCTGACCATTTTTTCATCGCCTTCCCGTGCCCGCCCCTTGCACTGGCCAGACCGACTGGCAACAATAGGCACTCAACTGACCCCTCTTCATTTCGCCCGTTAATTGATCGCCCAACTCATCGCGTTGGCGGGCTGTTTCCGTTAAAATGACGGGTTTTTGCCGTGCCTGGTTTGCCAATCCCCACCATCAGGCACTCGCAGCGTGAATCCTATGATGCCAGTGATGCAGGATCTGCCATGAACAACTACTTTCGGGTGCTGGGCGTCAAGTCCAACGCCAGCGAAAACGACATCAAGAAAGCCTATCGTCGGCTGTCAAACCAGTACCACCCCGACAAGCTGCACGGGGCCAGTGAAGAAGAGAAAGAGCAGGCAGCCATCAAGCTGCACCAGGTAAAGCAGGCCTATGAAGTGCTGTCCGATCCGAAACAGCGGGCCGCCTTTATCAAGGATTTCAACAACGTCATCGTGACCGACCCCGCCTCCGCCATGCAGGAGATGTGGGATCAGTTCTACCCCTGAAACAGCAGGCAGAAAGAGCAACTATGCAAAAGAGATGGGACCAGGCGCGGCTCAAGTCGCTGCAAAGCGATGCCAGCGAAAACATCGAATCCTACCGGGATCAGGACGACCCCAAGGGGCTGGAACAGTTCACCGATCAGATGAAAAGCCTGCTGCTGGCCGATATGAGCATGCTGGAGTTTATGCCCGAGTATCTGCCGCTGGCCCTCTATGGCCGGGTGCAGTTCCCGGCCAAAGCCAAGTCGCAGTGGAACAAGTGGCTCGCCAGCGGCGAGCAGCCGAGCTGGGACGAGTTCAAGGTGAGCGTCGGCTTCAACAACGCCGCCCTGCCGCTGGTCAAGGCGGTGCGGGCCCAGAGCGAAGATCAGCTGATGGAAGCCTGCGCCGTGCTGTTCCTGCTCGACAACCCGCTACCGCGCGGTAGCCAGCGTGCCGATGACGACTATGAGCTGCGCGACGAAGAAGATGAAGACGGGGAAGATGCCGACGCCGACTACCATGGTGGCAGTGACCGCTATGGTGATGACGACGGCGATCAGGATATGTACGACGAAGTCCGTTTCTAATTGGGGCAAGGCATGAGCAACAGTCTGATAGAAATTACCGCCATCGAGATCAAAGAGCTGGCCGTTATCGAGCCGAAGCAGGCCAGCGAGAAGTTCGAGCTGATCGCCAAGACCATGTCTGACGACCAGCTGGCAGAAGTGATTGAAAACATTGATATCGTTACCCTGACCCAGATTAACGGCCAGCACGATATCTCCTTCCCCTCCATCATCTCCGAGCTGATGACCCCGGAGCGGATCCGTGACATCGTCTGCCAGCAGCCGCTCTACTGGGAAGAGGCGATCAAGAACAACGCCGACGAGCTGCAACAGCACACCTTCGACTTCCTCAACTACCTGATCCGCACCCAGGATAGCGAAGCCAAGCAGCGCGAGATCCTCGAGTGCGTGGCCGAAGATCCGGCCGGTCTCTTCTACCTCGCCATCCCCTTTATCGAGTTCTATCGCGGCGATCGCTATGAAGAGGACGAAGGCTATCGCGACGTGCTGCACGCCGAAGAGGAAGATCTCGAAGAGTCCCTGCGCTACAGCGAGCGCCAGCAGAGCGAGGATGTCCACGACTACGCGCTGGATGACCCGAGAAGCCTGTTGATGCTCATTCGCGAGCTGGCCCCCGAGGTGGAGAAAGCCATCAAGGCGCTGCTGCGCAACGAGCACTCCACCTGGGACGGCATC
Organism: Aeromonas sp. HMWF015; assembly: GCF_963878965.1. Taxonomy (NCBI): domain Bacteria; kingdom Pseudomonadati; phylum Pseudomonadota; class Gammaproteobacteria; order Aeromonadales; family Aeromonadaceae; genus Aeromonas; species Aeromonas sp. HMWF015. The sequence continues at coordinate 4,240 of NZ_CAWNZT010000375.1, forward strand.
ATCAACAAGTTTGCCGCCGAACTGGTGATGCAGGCCAAAGAGAAGAACAAGGTCGAGGAAGACGAGTACGGCGACGTCGACGACATGTTCAGCTTTCTGGATTAAGGAGCCCATTCATGCAGTTAGTCATTCGCGATGCCAACCAGGGCCCCTTTCTGACCCAGGTGCTGCGCTTTGGCCGCGACAATGAACGTTTGAGCGAGCAACAGCTGGCCGCCATCAAGGGCAAGGCGGTGCTGATGAGCCTCAAATTCGCCGACAAGTACTACAACAAGTACAAGATGCACCTGCTGGAGCAGGCTGCCCACGACGTCATCGGCGTAGTGAGCCTCGGTCTGCAGGAGCTCTCGGCGCGGGATCCGGCCAAGGCGCTGGCGCTGCTGCAGGCGCCGGAAGGCCCCATCAAGCCGTTCCAGAAGGGCTGGTCGATGCTCATTACCGTCAGCCCCAAGCAGGCTGGCAACAGCCTCTACGGTGACGTGGATGCGCGCCTCTTGGACAAGATCTCGAGCCCGCCCGATGTGGAGGAGTGGCAAGGGTGGCAGGAGTACGAGAAGGCACTGACCGAGCACAACAAGAGCCGCCTGATGGAACTCATCGACCAGCACTTTTTCGCCTGCGAGAGCGACCACCCCACCATGGAGGACAAGCTGGCCGAAGCACTGCTCTACCGCATCCTCTGCGGCAAGGGCAGTGGCGCCGCCCCGCTCAAGGTGAAGCAGGATCTCAAGCGCAAGCTGGCGCGGGAGATTGAGCTCGACGAGGGCTGGTACGACACCGACTATCTCGCCGCCCAGCTGGCCCTGATGCTGAATGCGCTGCCCGCCGACATGGCCGCCACCCTGCGTCAGGAGCTGAGCCCGGGCTTTGTGCCGAACCTGCTGCACACCCTCGGCTTTGTGCGCCAGTACCAGCTGCTGCAAAAAGAGAACGCCTCGCCGGAGAAGCTCGACAACATGGAGATGCGCGCCGGTCTCAAGCACCCGCTGCTCGGCTGGCCGCTCTACCACGACTTCTAAGGCCGCTTTCGTCGCCCATCAGTCGCACCACAACGCCCGGCCCGCCGGGCGTTGTTCTATCCTCCCCTCACCCTCTCCCAAGCAGAGAGGGAACACGCGCAAGTCACCCTGCGGCTGCCCCTTCTCTTCCCGATATTTATTCACTCAATACCCAAGGATGAATAAACAACCTGCGATACAACCGCTTGGCACCAGCTGCGTTTCGGGACAACAAAGCGGGACGCAGATCCCGCTACAGCGCCATAATCGGCACCAAATAGCCGACTGGATCACATCAACCGTGTCGCAATCACGTGGTAAATCGAGCTACAACCACGGCTCAATTGCGCATAAAAAGGCGAAATAGATCAATAAAAAGCAATTAATCGCGCCAGATTAAATTTCAGGTATGGCTATTTGCACCGCTTGGCCGCTAAATGACAGACCGGCCTTCAGACCAGCATGGAAGCGCACAAGGCTAGCCGGCAGCAGACCGGTACGCTCTCAGGACGAGTAATGACTTTCTTCTCTCACAGGAGACAGACCGTGAGCGCTTCGAATCAACACCCCACCATTCCCCCCGGCTCCGGGGCGCTGTTCTTTATCCAGACCTTCTCGACCCTGGGGTTTGCCGTGCTCTACTCCACCCTGGTGCTCTACGCCACCAAGCGGCTCGGCTTTAGCGAATCCCAGGCCAACGCCATGATGGGGGTCTTCGGGGCCTTCAACTATGGCCTGCACCTGTTTGGCGGTTATCTCGGCGGGCGTTACCTCAGCAATCGCAACCTGTTCGTGATGGGGATGGTGCTGCAGGTGATCGGCTGCTACTTCATCGCCGAGATGGGGATCACCGGCCTCTACTGGGGGCTCGCCATGTTCCTTACCGGCAGCGGCCTCAACGTCACCTGCCTCAACATGATGCTGACCCAGCGCTTCGCCCCGGATGATCACCGCCGCGAGAGTGCCTTCCTGTGGAACTACGCCGGGATGAATCTGGGCTTCTTTATCGGCTTCACGGTAGCGGGCTACTTCCAGCTCACCGAGGATTACCGCACCCTGTTCCTGTTTGCGACGCTGGGCAACATCATCGCCATCATCGCCACCTTCGCCTGCTGGCCCATTCTGGCGGATATCAGCACCCCGCTGCGCCATGTCAAAGGGAGCGGCTTCTACCGCCGCATTCTGGCCGGGATCGCCATTCTGGCCATGCTGGTGCCGGCGCTGCGTCTGCTGCTGACCCACGCCAGCTTCAGCGGCAGCTTTGTGCTGATCCTGGGGGCCGTGGTGCTGGTGCTGCTCTGCGTGATGACCGCCCGCCACCCGGACGCCGCCGAGCGCAGCCGCATGGTGGCCTACCTGATCCTCGCCCTCGGCTCCCTTATCTTCTGGTCGCTCTACCAGCTGGCGCCCATGGGGCTGATGCTCTTCTCCGAGCACAACATCAACCTCAACGTGTTCGGGCTGCGGGTAGCCCCCCAGTGGATCCAGAACATCAACACGATCGTCATCGTCATCGGTGGCCCGCTGATGGCGCTGCTGTTCAAGCGACTGCGTGAACAGGGCTGGAATATCGACATCCCCTCCCAGTTTGCCGCCTCCCTGTTCTGCATGGGGCTCGGCATGCTGGTGCTGCCGCTCGGCATCCATCTGGCGGGAGCCGATGGGCTGGTCGCCTTCAAGTGGATCGCCATCAGCTATGTGCTGCAGAGCTTTGGCGAGCTGCTTATCTCCCCCATCGGTTACGCCATGATCGGCAAGCTGGCCCCCGCCAGCCTGCAGGGTCTGCTGATGGGCTGCTGGATGATGGTGACCGGCGTTGCCTCCGTGCTGGCGGGCTATGTCTCCAGCGCCATGCCGCAAAATATCGGCAGCACCCCGGTCGCCACCAACCCGGGCTACAG
>NZ_CAWNZT010000375.1:7148-9879 GCF_963878965.1 Aeromonas sp. HMWF015
CATTTCAGTGGCCCCTGCCAGTAGGAACGGTTGAATCAGCGGCACTGCTGTTAATGCAAAGGGCCCCGCCATCATGGATGGCGGGGCCCTTCTCTTTTGGTGGGATGGATGGCTTTTTTCAGGCGGGCAGAGTGGCGCCCATGATGATTTTTGCATCAAATCGGCCAATCCATTTTTGGCTGTCGCATCAATGAAACAATCCAGTATCTGGGACAAGCTGCGCAACCCATGGCCGCGGCAACCTCGCGGGGCACAACCTTGGTGTACGATTGTCTGCACCACACCCGAATACATATCGAGAGACGCCATGAGTGAAGATCAATCTGCCGCCATGCCGGTATTGAAGGACAAGGATTGCTATGGTTTCGAGCGTAAAAATGCCGGGGATTTTCCCTTTTATCGCGAGGGGCCCCATGCATTATCTGCCCGCCACTGGGTAATGCTCCTGCTGGGTGCGGCGCTGGGTTTCTCGATGCTGACGGTGCCGATCGCATTTTTTAAAACCACCATGGGCGGCTTTGTTCCCGCCATCCTGTTTCCACTAATTCCGCTGGCTGTACTCGCCATGATGGTGGGTAAAGGGTGGTGCGCACTGTTTCGCACACCGACATGGCGGGATGTTCTGTTGATGGTGGCCATTGCTGGCGCCAATATTCTGGTCTCCTTTACCGTTGCATTGTTGCTGCAGCTTGTTTTCAAAATGAATGCAAACCCGGCCAACGCCCTGCTGGCAGAGGCCTCAGATACGGCACTCATCCTCTTTTATTTAAAAACGGCCCCGCAGCTGTTCGGTGAGGAGGTGGTCTCCATCTTGCCGTTTCTGACTGTGCTCTGGTTTTGTCACCAAAGACTCGCCATGACGCGCAAGCGTGCCATTATCACCGCCTGGATCTGTACTGCGCTTATCTTCGGAGCGTTGCATCTGCCCACTTATGAGTGGAATTTCGTGCAATGTTTTCTGGTTATCGGAACGGCCCGCATTGTGCTGCTCAGTGGCTACATCATTACCAAAAATATTTGGGTATCGACCGGCGCGCACATTATCAATGACTGGCTGCTGTTTACCATCATGGCGGCATTTCTGGGCGCTCACGCCGCCGGGTAGCGGCAATTCATGCAATCCATTGCACCAGCGGCCTCGCGGATTCAATAGCGGTGCAATTTCATTGCACCCTACGGTTAGCTCCCCTCACCCTGACCCTCTCCCAAGGGGAGAGGGAACCAGTGCCTGCCAACCTGTAGCCATAGCTGTCACGCATTCCAAAATTGCTGCGATCTGCACCCCCTTCTCCCACTCTTTGCCATAGATAAGGGGAGAAGGGCTGGGGATGAGGGGGCACAAGCAATCAAGCCAAGCAGAGCGTTAAATAAAACAGAGGCAAGTAGGGTCGATTAGCGAAGCGTAATCGGCCGCACCGGTTATCCGGTCGCGATCAGGAAAAAGCACAGGACGTAGGGTGCAACAAGCGAAGCGCATTGCACCGGCAACCTCGCGGGGTCAGTCACGGTGCAATTCACCTTGTTCATTGCACCCTACAGTTACCTCCCCTCACCCTAGCCCTCTCCCAAGGGGAGAGGAGACATGTGCCTGCCAACCGTTGGCCGTAGCTGTCACGACCATACCACGGTTGCTATGAATGGCTGCGATCCGGGCTCCCTTCTCCCCTTGCGGGAGAAGGGCTGGGGATGAGGGGGAGCAAAAAAAAATCAGCGACTAAATTGCTATCTAAATGATTTTACTACTCGATATGTTATTTTTTGATTATCAGCAGAAATGACTTCAACAACAGCACCTTTATAGCCAATTTCTTGTGATTCACCTAAGTAATATTCAACATCATTATTAAATGCAGGGCGAGCCATGTCATGGCTAGTCTCGCGATAGCCGATATTTATTTTATTTCCAACTTTGCCACTATAAATCAAAGTTTGCTGAAATGATGCTGAATTAAAAGAAGAGACTTTCTTTATTTCAAAATTTGCAGCATAGCAAGAATACATACCAAAAACCGTAACAACACATAATTCATTTGGATTATTTTTCTTCACTCCAAGTGCTTGGTACGGATCGGCGAAAGGATTTTGTATAACAATTTGCCCTTCTCTTGTCGCTGTTTTAAATACATCAGCAGTATTGTTAGACCCTAGCTTGTCGTAAGTTCCACTTGGTATGTCATAGGCTACACCATCTATAGAGTTTTTAAGCACAACGGCTTCACCCTCAACAAGAATTCCTTTTGACATCATACTGTCACCTACATATACCGTACTAACCTGACCAAGCGGAGGAAAATCCACCTGTGTGGCTTTTGATGACGTACTTGGATCATAAGATACAGCACAACCACTAATAAAAGATGTTAACATGATAACAAGTAAACATTTTCTCATCTTGGACTTACTCGATTTAATTACAAACCACAAAAATAACACACTTATCAATTGCGATGTGTGATAAAGATCATTTTATTACCTCAAACGTAGCCGGAAATACTTATCATCAACACCTGCAAGATAAATGATTTAAGTCACAGAATCTCATTATTTAACTCTGATAATATTACTAAGGCATATCAAATACATAAACCTAGCTTAGGCATTTTTTATTATTTATGAAAACAAAAACAATTATATTTTTATCAAGTATCGTTCTACTCATCTTCCCTGCCTACGCAAAAAACTGTAAAAAGGGGCAGCCATGTGGAAACTCATGTATTTCATGGAGTAAAAC
>NZ_CAWNZT010000376.1:0-13577 GCF_963878965.1 Aeromonas sp. HMWF015
AAAATCGACTATATGATTTGCCTGGATTAACAGGGTCCTTGGCTGAGTCCTTTGTAGTATTGCCTTACAGGCTGCCCTGTTGTTGATATCTGAAATAGTTTTGTCCGCTCTTGGCTATGTGAAAAGGGATAATGGCCGAGAGGTATTTGCACCTTGCATTCTGCAGCTAGCGGTTTGCCAGATCTGTTTTCCGGTTAACCAGTGACCATCCAGCATGAATGACCTTGACCAGATGAATACGCTTGACGAACGGTTACTGAAGACGATGGATGTTCTGCATACTCCGATCTGGGTTTATGACATCGAGCATCACCATATTTTCTGGGCAAACAGCGCCGCGCTCTCCGTGTGGGAGGCGACGTCTCTCGACGAACTCTGCTCCCGCGACTTCTCTGCCGATATGGCAACCGCCATCGATCTGCTGCTGCAGCGCTATCTGGGTGATTTTCAGCAGGGGCGCAGTTACAACGAGTGGTGGACCCTCTCCCCAAAGGGGGTCAAGAAGCAGATCTATCTGCGCCTTTCCGGTATTCAACTGGCTGGCCGTCTGATGATGATGACCGAAGCGGTGCTCGACTCCGATACCCTCTATCAGGAGTCCTCGCTGGCAACCGGCGATACCCTTGCCTGCCTGTTCGATAGCCATGGTGTGTTCGAGAGTGGCAACTATCACTTCGAAATGTGTTTCGGCCACCAGATCGCCAAGCTCTCCCAGGTTTTCTCCGGCAATGATGACAGCTTCTACCAGAAGCTCTCCCGTCTCGATGAAGTGGTGACCGAGGGGGAGTGCCGTACCCTCAAGGGGATGCGCTGGTTCCAGTATCAGTTCCGCTATATCCAGCAGGGGGCCCGCATTCTGCTCACCATGCGGGATATTACCGATCGCAAGCTTGAGGAGCTGGAGCATCGCCACCTCGCCTGGCACGACTCCCTGACCGGCCTGCTCAATCGGTATGGCTTGATGAAATCCCTTGAGGCCTATTGCGGGCTGGGGGAGCGTTTCGCGTTGGTGTTCATGGATCTGGACAACTTCAAGCTGGTCAACGACAACTACGGCCACAAGGCGGGAGATCGCCTGCTGGAGCGGGTCGCCGGTCGCCTCAAACAGATCTGCCCGCGGGATGTGGAGCTGGCTCGCCTCGGTGGCGATGAATTCACAGCACTGGTGCCGCTGGGCAATCAGGGGGATCGGGCGCAAGAGGTGGCCGATCAGATGCTCTCCCAGATGACCAAGCCGCTGCAACTGAGCGGGCTGCCGGAGGTGACCATCGGCGGCAGTATCGGTATCGCCATCTATCCCGATGATGCGGATGACGGGGACAACCTCATCACCCGTGCCGACATGGCTATGTATCAGGCCAAGCAGATGGGGCGGCTGCGCTGGCAGCGTTTCACCCCCAGCATGCAACAGACCCTGCAGCGCAAGCTCAATCTCAAACAGTTTCTGGCCAAGGCCATCGGCCGTCAGGAGCTGAGCCTCTGTTACCAGCCGCAGGTCGATGCCGCCAAACGGCGTCTGATCGGTTACGAGGCACTGCTGCGCTGGTACAACCCGGTGCTCGGCCATGTCTCGCCGGTGGAATTTATCCCGCTGGCCGAAGAGATGGGGCTGATCCGCGAGATCGGCAGCTGGGTGCTCTCCACCGCGCTGGCACAGGTCGCCAGCTGGCAGAAGCGCTTCCATCAGCGAGTGCCGGTCTCCGTCAACCTCTCCGGTTTCCAGCTCTCGTCGGCGCTGCCCGGGCAAGTTCGCCAGCAGCTGGAGCTGCACGGGGTGGATGCCTCCCTGTTGACGCTGGAGCTGACCGAAACCGTACTGATGCTCGATATGAAGGGGTGCCTCGGCATTCTCGACGATTTGAGCGAACAGGGGATCAAGATTGCCATCGATGATTTCGGTACCGGCTACTCCTCGCTGGCCTATCTCAACCGGTTGCCGATCAACAACATCAAGCTGGATCGCTCCTTCGTGGTCGGCCTCAACTTGCCGGTGATCCGGGCGACTGCGGCCATGGCCACCAATCTGGGATTGGGGATCATGGCGGAAGGGGTAGAGGAGCCTCACGAGCTGGCCGCCCTGCAGACCCAGGGGTGCCATGTGTTCCAGGGATATCTGTTCAGCAAGCCGCTGACTGTGGCGCAAGTTGAGGCGAGCGGTTTCGTGGTGGAGTGCCAGGTTGGGCGTTATCCACTGCTAGATGCCGTGATGGCAGAGTAACAAGTGTGCGTTAGGCCACAACTTGGGATTTTATTCCGCAATATTTAATCAAAATTAATCATTCTTTTGCGATTGGTCATGAGACGGATTGACTGGAATTGCTAGCATGCGACCTCGTTTCTAGGGAAAGGAGTATCGCAATAATGAGTCATGCTGCTGTCAATGACCGTCCGGCCAGCCCTCCCAAGGGTTGGCTGAACCGTTTCCTCAATGGCGTCGAGAAAGCCGGGAACAAATTACCCGACCCCGCCATGCTGTTCCTCTACGCTTTGCTGATCGTCTGGGTCGGCTCCTGGGTGTTGTCACAATTCCAGTTTGATCTGGTCAACCCCCGTACCGGGGAGGCGGTAGTGGTCAACAACCTGCTGACCGGTGCCGGTCTGGCCGAGTTTCTCTCTACCATGGTGACCACCTTTACCGGCTTTGCCCCGCTCGGGATCGTGTTGGTAGCCATGCTCGGGGTCGGGGTGGCCGAGCAGTCCGGTTTTATCAATACCGGTCTGAAAAAGTTGCTGAAAGTGACGCCTGCCCGTTTTCTCACTCCCATGCTGATCCTGGTAGCGATCGTCAGCCACACCGCCGCAGATGCGGGTTATGTGCTGGTGATCCCCATCGGTGGCATCATCTTCCACGCTGCCGGACGCCATCCGCTGGCGGGGATCGCCGCTGCCTTTGCCGGCGTTTCCGGCGGTTTTGCCGCCAACTTCCTGCCCTCCGGCGGGGATGCGCTGCTGCAGGGTTTTACCCAGTCCGCCGCTCAGTTGCTCGATCCTGACTACATGGTCAACACCCTGTGCAACATCATCTTTACCGGTGCCTCTTCGTTGCTGATCATCTGCGTCGGCTGGTTCATCACCGAAAAGGTGGTGGAGCCGCGCCTCAAGCACGTGGCGCTCAACGAGGATCTGGAGAGTGCCGACGAGATGGGGCGCTACAGCGCGCAAGAGAGCCAGGCCTTCAACTGGGCCGGGTTTGCCATGCTGGCGGCTATCGTGCTGCTGGCGCTGGCGCTCTCCCCGAGCGATTCACCGCTGCGTGCTGCCGATGGCTCCCTGACCACCTTTGCCGCGCCGGTGATGAAGTCCATAGTGCCGCTCATCTTCCTGCTCTTTATCCTGCCCGGAATTGTCTACGGCTTTGTCGCAGGCAGCTTCAAGAGTGGCAAGGATGTGATCGATGCCATGTCGGCCACCATGAACAAGATGGGCTCCTACATGGTGATGGCCTTCTTCTGCGCGCTCTTTATCAAGGCGTTTGGCGACTCCAACCTGGGCACCCTGCTGGCCCTCTCCGGTGCCGAAGTGCTCCATGCGCTGGCGTTGCCCGGTGAGGTGACTATCGTCGGGATGATCCTGCTCACCGCCAGCGTCAATCTGGTAGTCGGCTCGGCCTCCGCCAAGTGGGCGCTGATCAGCCCGATCCTGGTACCCATGTTGATGGCGGTGGGGATCTCCCCCGAGCTGACCCAGGCGGCCTATCGGGTCGGGGATTCTGCTTCCAATATCATTACCCCGCTGATGGTCTTCTTCCCGCTGGTGGTGGTCTATTGCCAGCAGTATGTGAAGAGCACCGGGATCGGTACCTTGGTCTCCATGATGCTGCCCTACTCACTGGCCTTCCTGGTGAGCTGGACGATTTTCCTGCTGCTCTACTGGGCGCTCGGCTTCCCGCTCGGGTTGCAAGCTCCTTACGTCTATCCGGCCCCTTAAGCTGGGTGTGCGAGGGAGCCTTGGGCTCCCTCGTTTTTTTCGCTATGGTGTTACCTCATTTTGGAGGTGCCATGAATCAGACCATCGATCTTATCCTTTCCCATCGCTCCATTCGTCAGTTCACTGCCGAGCCGATCGCCCCGCAGCAGCTGGATGTCATTCTCGCCGCCGCCCAGTCCGCCTCGACCTCTAGCTTTTTGCAGGTGACCAGTATTGTGCGAGTCAGCGAACCCGAGGCGCGTCAGCAGCTGGCCATGCTGGCGGGCAATCAACCCTATGTGGTGCAGGCGGCCGAGTTTCTGGTGTTCTGCGCCGATTACCACCGCCACACCCAGATCGTGCCCGAGGCCCAGACCGGCTATGCGGAGCAGTTGCTGATCGGTGCCATCGACGGCGCCCTGATGGCGCAAAACGCCCTGCTGGCGGCCCAGTCGCTGGGGATGGGCGGGGTCTATATCGGCGGCATTCGCAACCATCCGGCCGAGGTGAGCGAGCTGCTCGGCTTACCCCATCAGGTGATCCCGCTGTTTGGCCTCTGCCTTGGTCATCCTGCCCAGCAGCCGGAGCAGAAACCCCGTCTGCCCAGGGGATTGGTGGTGCATCAGGAGCGCTACCAGCACGAGCTGGATCACGACCTGCTGGCCCGGTACGATCAGCAGATCGCGGACTACTATCAGGCCCGCAGCAGCAACAACAAGCAGCAGACCTGGAGCGGCCAGATCCGCGCCATTCTGGGCAAGGAGTCCCGCCCTTTCATGCTGGGATTCCTGCAATCGCGGGGCTTTAACCTCAAGTAATGGCGCTGATGGGCGATACTATGGGGAGGTGACCGTCATGGTCATCATCCCCTGATCCTGCAATCTCTCCCTGAGACCGGGGGCACAGCTTGGTGACAAATCGTGGGCAAGGGGGGATCTGCAGGCTACCTTAAGTGGGTAAGCTGTTGTAGGATCACGCAATTGGATAGGAACAGGGGTTTGGACATCCTATGATTTTAACTTTGGTATTGCTGTCTATCGGCGCACTCCTGTTTTTGGTTATCGCCTATAACGTGGTGCAGCAATATAAGCAGAAGGCAGAGGCGGACAAGCGTCACGCCGTTGCCAGACACAAGACGGTGGCCGACGAGACCGAAGAGGTGCTGCTGAACGTCAATCTGGTGCCTTTCTCCAAGAACATGGTGTTGCTGTTGCAGCACCGGATCCTCGATGCCTATCGCGCCATCGCCCAGGTGATGCCGAACAATCAGATCAAGCAACGCATCGTCGATGTGCAGGCCCAGATCAAGAATGTGCAGGAGAACTACAGCGTGCAGGATGAGGGGCATTTCAAGACCCCGGAGTCCGATCGTCAGGCGATCCAGATGCTGCAGCTGGTCAAGAAGATGCGGGCCGTGCTGCGGGTCGAGCACAACAAGGGCAAGATTGACCCTCAGGGGTTTGCCCAGGAAGAGCGCCGCCTCGAGCTGATGCAGCTCAAGATCAACATCTCCAATCTGGTCAAGCGGGCGATGGATGCCCGCATTCAGGGCCAATATGGCACTTGCCGCCAGCTCTATACCAAGGGGCTCTCTGCCATGGCGAGCGTGGGCGACAAGGATCCCTATTTGCTGGCCCGTGAAGAAGATATGCGTCAGGGGCTCAAGGAGCTTGAAGAGCTGCAGCAGCAAAACAGCGCGCAGGATCTGCAAAATATCAAGGACAAGGAAGCTGACGAGCTCGATGTCCTGTTTCAACCCAAGAAGAAATGGTAAGCATGTCCCACCCACTCGATTCCACACTGGGGCCAATGGCCCCATTTGTTTCTCAGCTGCTGGCCGAACTGACCGCCACTGGCGTCATAATTTCACAGCCAACGGTCGATCACCTCTGTTATCGGGCGGCTACCCTGCAGGAGTACCGCGCGCTATGTGCTGTGCTGGCTGAGGCGGGCTCCTTGCTGGTGGAGGGTATGATTGGCGGACGTCCCATCGCCACCTATCAGTTGCATCAGCCGCTGTTGGCTGGTGAGGTACAGGTACCCTGTATCGAGCTGGCTGCACCGAAACCGGGTCGCGTCCATCAGGCGGGGCTGGAACATATCGAGCTGGTGGTTACTTCACTGCAAGATCTGGTAGCGCGCTATCCCGAGCAGCCATTCAAAACTGGCAACATGCAGGATATCCGCAACCCCGATATTGGCCTGATGTTGCCCTCCGGACAGATCAAGTTTCATCTGCGCTCGCTGGTTGAGGTGATCGCCGAAGAGGTGGCGACCGGTGCTGTGGTCGCGGTGCCTGCGGATTATTTCGATCAGGAGTGATCCTGCGCACAATGCCGAGCGGGCCTGACAGGCTCTTGAATAACGCAGCAAAAGGGGTCACCGGTGTGACTAATACCAGTCAGTTAAGCCTGAAAGGTATTATTTTTATTTGCTTTTTTCACACTATGCCTCTGTGGCCTGGCCTTCACATCGCGGGTAACTTTGCTCCCTTCGTTCCGGTAACACAGATGCCTTGGGGATGGAGTTGGGGGATGCGCCGCTACCGTTGCAAACTGTGTCTGCGCACCAACACCATCCTATCCATGACCGCTTGAACAAGCAGGTGGCTGGTGAGCTCCATCTGGCAGAGCATGCGCACCTGCGGATAAGCAGTCTCGCCATGCTGGATGCCGGGATTGGCAAACGCAGCGGCATAGTCTGGGGTATCGGGCATCCGCCACATAACACCATCGGCGACGATCAGTTTGGGTGATAGGCATGTTGGTGCCAGAGCTAGGCGGTCTCGTGACTCTTGTCCCCGAGCTTCTGGTGGGCTTGCTGGAAGGCGCTGGGTTCAACAACGGGACGGTCACTGGGTAGCGACGCCCTCTTCGCCGAGCAGAGCCATGATGAGCTCGGGGAAAATGAGGTCAGAGAGTGACTCAAACTGGGCGGTATTGTTGGCGTGGAGGAAGTCGAGAGCCTGGTCGATACGCATAAAAAATCCGAAACCAAGCCAACTGGTTTCGAATTTTTACACATCAAGAGGATCGGTCAATTGATCCTTAACTAATCGGCATTAACCTTGTGCGTGCCCTGTTGCATGGCCGGAATTGCCTCACAGTGAGGATCAGTCCAGCAGCTCCTGATGGAGGCGGTTGACGATATTGCCCGCCTCGCTCTCCTTGACCAGGAAGCAGAGGTTGTGGGCGCTGGCGCCGTAGCAGATCATCCGGATGTTGTGCTCGCGCAGGGCGTCAAAGACCTGACTGCCCACCCCGTTCACTTCGCTCATTCGGTTGCCGATGAGCGCCACCAGTGCCAGACCGGTTTCCACCTCCACCTTGCAGAGCTGCCCCAGCTCGGCCAGTACCTTGTCGCTCATGATCGGTTCGCCGTTGCTCTGGCTGCCGGTGTGATCCAGCGTCAATGACACGCTCACTTCCGAGGTAGTGATGAGGTCGACTGAGATGCGGTGACGGGCCAGAATGCCGAACACTTCGGCCAGAAAGCCGTAGGCGTGGAACATGTTGAGGCTGTGCAGGGTCACCAGCACCTGCTGGCGGCGCAGGGCGACGGCGCGAAACAGCGGGCTTGAATCTGTGCTGGCGCGGATCCAGGTACCACCGGCGGCAGGATCCTTGGCGGAGCCGACAAACACCGGAATATTCTGGCGCACCGCCGGTTGCAATGTGGCGGGGTGCAGCACCTTGGCGCCGAAGGTGGCCATCTCGGCCGCCTCGACAAAGCTGATTTCGGGAATGGGGCGGGCGCGGGTGACGAGGCGCGGATCCGTGGTGTAGATGCCGGGCACATCGGTCCAGATCTCGATACTGGCGGCATCGAGCGCTTCGGCGAGCAGGGCCGCGCTGTAGTCAGAGCCGCCGCGCCCCAGCGTGGTGGTGCGGCCATCGCCATCGGCACCGATAAAGCCCTGGGTGATGATAAGGCTGTCGCCAAGCTGCGGGCCCAGCGTCTGCTGGCAGAGGGTACGGGTGGTGGCCAGATCGACGGTGGCCTTGCCAAAGCGGCTGTCGGTGCGTATCAGCTGGCGCACATCCTGCCAGTGGGCCTTGACGCCGCGCTGGCGCAGCAGTTCGGTAAAGAGGCGGGTAGACATCAATTCGCCGCAGGCGATGAGGCGATCGGCCAGCTCCGCATCGGTATGCTGGTGGGCTTGCTGGGCCATGAGGCGAATTTCGTCCAGCTGGCCATGAATGAGGGTGCTCACATCAACGGGGTCGCCGAGATCGGCCAGAATGGCCTGCTGGATCCCGGCCAGTTTGGCCAGCTGCTCGTCGCGGCCCGCTTCGTCCAGCTCCCCTTGTGCCAGGGCGACCAGTAGGTTGGTGACACCGGCGCTGGCACTCAGTACCACCACCCGGGTGGCGGGATTGGCCAGCACGATGTCGGCGCAGTGATTCATGGCCGGGAAGTTGGCGACACTGGTTCCGCCAAACTTGGCGACATTGATCGGGCTCATTGCTTACTCCTGTCTTATTTTAAGATTCCGGTTCCATCGGGCAAAAAAGAGAGGAGGAGGCTGAAAATGGCAGGAATGAACGAAGCTATCCCGGCCAGAAGCACTCCACCTGCAGAGCCCATCCCGTACCGCCCCTGACAGGGCGCGGTGGGGGATGATCACTACCGATGACAACCCGGGGGATTCAGCCCCCGCAGCCGACGTTGAGGTCACCAGTCTCCTCACTCGTCTCGGCGCTGCTCCCCCTGACCCAAGTTCACCGGACGCTGGCGTCCTCCCTTGGGCTGCCTGGGCAGCGCTCCTCTTCTGGCTCCACCAGGGCGGTGGAGTGCATTTAGAAATACCCTGCGTTGGATTGCACTGTCAATCGAGTTTGTGAAAAAGTTCAAATTGTCAGCTAACTCAACGCAGGATCAATGACTTAGGCAATGGTCTTTGACAAAACCTTGGAACGGCGCTGCCAGTTGTAGAGACGCTGGCGCGCCACCGGCAGATCTTCCACTTCCAGCGGATCGAAGCCCCGCTCCCGGAACCAGTGGATGGAGCGGGTAGTGAGCACGAACAGGCGGCGAATGCCGAGCCGTTTGGCCCGTTCGGCCACCTTGGCCACCAGCTGATCCCCACGGTTGGAGTTGCGATAGTCGGGGTGGATGGCGACGCAGGCCATCTCCGCCATCGCCTCTTCCATAAAGCAGTAGAGGGCCGCGCAGCCGATGATGAGACCATCGCGCTCGATGATGGTGAACTTGTCGATCTCCATCTCCAGCTGCTCGCGGGAGCGGCGCACCAGAATCCCTTCCTCCTCCAGCGGGCGAATGAGATCGAGAATGCCGCCGATGTCCTCGATGGTGGCGGCGCGGGCCTGCTCGGCACTTTCCCGCACTATCTGGGTGCCGAGGCCATCACGACTGAACAGCTCCTGCAGCATGGCGCCATCATCCTGATAGCTCACCAGATGGGAGCGGGGCACGCCGCCACGGCAGGAGGCAATGGCCGCACGTAGGTAGCGGGCGGTGCCAGACATCTCTTCGCCCGCCTGCTCCAGCTCCACCAGCAGCTCTTCGGCCTGCTCGGGGAAGAGCTCGGAGATGGCTTCTCCGCGCCTGTCCATTACCCCCTGGGTGCTGCTAAAGCAGATGAGCTTGTCCGCCTTGAGGTCGACCGCTACCCGGCGGGCCACCTCTTCGGAGCTGAGGTTAAAGCTCTCGCCGGTGACCGAACAGCCGATGGGGGAGATAAGCACCAGACTCTTCTGATCGAGCTGGCGGGTGATCCCCTCCACGTCGATGCGGCGCACCCGGCCGCTGTGGCAAAAGTCGATGCCATCATCCACCCCCAGCGGCTGGGCGGTGACGAAGTTGCCGCTCACCACGCTGATCCGCGCCCCCTGCATGGGGGTGTTGGCGAGCCCCATGGAGAGCTGGGCGGTGATGTCGTATTGCAGGCCGCCACACACCTGTTTGATGATGGTGAAACTCTCGTCATCGGTGACCCGGATCCGCTTGTGGTACTGGGCCTCGATACCGGCGCGGGCCAGCGCCTCATCGTTTTGCGGACGTGAACCAAACACCAGCACCAGGCGTATGCCCAGTGTCTGCAGCAGAGCGATATCGCTGACGATATTGGCGAAGTTGGGGTGGCAGATGGCTTCTCCCCCCATCATCAGCACAAAGGTGGCACCCCGATGCACATTGACATAGGGGGTGGATTGCCGGAAGGCATTGACCAGACTGGGTTCGCGTTCACGCACTTGATGTTTCTTCCATAAAAAAACAGCGATTGGCTCAATATATGAAAATTAATTCACAAATCAAGACTAAATATTGATTTTGACCGTTTCTGGTCTACGAGGGGCGGCTTGGCCGTGCGGATTGGGAACAGGTGGCAGGAAGCGTAGATGGCCGCCGGGGCGAGCGGGGAGGGGCCCGCCGGTTGATCCGGCGCGATAAACTGTTATCTTCGATGCTCCTTTTCGTCAGCTGTGTGATTTCACAGGGTTTTATACAAGGACAGAATTCATGGAACAGATTATTTCACCGGCAGATGCCCTGCCGGGACGACGCGAAGCGATGGTGATTGGTCAGCAGCATGCGGTGAATGGCAACCCGACCCAGGGTCCCTGGCCTGAGAACATGGAGATCGCCTGGTTTGGCATGGGCTGTTTCTGGGGCGTCGAGCGCCTGTTCTGGCAGCAGCCGGGCGTCTACTCCACCGCGGCCGGATATCAGGGCGGCGTCACCCAGAATCCCACCTACAAAGAGGTGTGCAGCGGGCTGACCGGACATGCCGAAACGGTGCAGGTGGTGTTTGATCCGGCGGTGATCAGCTATGGCGATCTGCTCAGACTGTTCTGGGAGCAGCACGATCCGGCGCAGGGGATGCGTCAGGGCGGGGACATCGGCACCCAGTATCGCTCGGTGATCTTCTATGGCGACGAGCGCCAGCAGATCATTGCCCAGCAGAGCATGGCGGCCTATCAGCAGGCGATGGCGGCAAGCGGCGACAGCCGTGCCATTACCACCCGCATTCTGCCGCTGGCGCCCTTCTATTACGCAGAGGATTACCATCAGCAATATCTGGAGAAAAATCCGGATGGCTACTGCGGATTAGGTGGTATTGGAGTCTGTTTGCCGCCCAGCCTGAACCGCTGAACAGGTTTGTAGTCGATTTCTTAATAAAAGTGAAAATAAATGGCCGGAGGAGGGAACTTATTGCGACCAGTCGGGACTAACTAGGTAGCGTCCAGGGATCGGATGCAAAGTCCAGACACATTTCTTGCCTTGATAACCGCCTGATGAATGAACGCACTGGCGGGTTGAAAATGATAGCAAGCAGGGCTGCCCACCAAGGCGGCCCTTTTCCTTATCTGCTGCTTTGAAATCTTGCGTTGGGCGAGAGGGCCTGACGGCAGATCAGCCGATGGCGCTGTCGAACAGGTTCTTGATGAGATCGATAAACTCGATGAGGAAGGTTTTCTGTTCCGGGGTCGGGGCGCGCAGCCAGACGGCAGAGAGCACCTCTTCAAGGTCGGCGACCACGGCATCGGCCTCCTGCATGATGGCGAAACGCACCTTGGGATCGAGCTGGGGGTTTTGCTCGCAAATGGCCATCAGGTTGCTGGCAACACGGCCACTGACCAGATCTTCGATGGTCTCTTCACCATCGTTCTGCTGCTGGGATTCAAACAATCCCAAACTCTCCACCAGATACTCGATCAGCGAGATATAGCCTTCACTTTCTACCACCATGGTTGCTGCCTCAATACAGTAACAATACGAAAATTAAGCGTATTTTAGTGGCTTGCCCTAGCTTGGCAAGCAGCAGTGCAGGCGATGGCGAGTAAAACTGACTCCGCCCCGCTCCACGCACTCCAGCCCGGTCAACGTAAAGCCATGTCGTAAAAATAGCTCATAACTGAAGGCGCTGGCCTCGGTGGTGATGAGGGTCATACCGAGCCCTCGGGCCCCCGCGAGCGCCGTGGTGAGCAGCAGATTGCCCAGTCCCTGGCGCTGATGGTCGGCGCTCACATAGAGCAGACTGAGGTGGCCATCAGCACTCAGAGTGACAAAACCGAGGGGAACATTGCCAAGCTCCGCCACCCAGCCGTGGTGTTCGCGCAGCTGGCTGACAAAGCCGGGATGTTGTGAACCGAGGGCCCATTGCTCTACCTGCTCGGCGCTGTAGTGCTCGGGGCCGCTGCGTCGCACCGCCTGCTCAAACAGGGTCACGAGGGCGGGGATATGTGCCTCGCCAAGGGGGACAATACGCAGTGCTGGGGTCATAAGGTTGGGTCGTCAGTGGGGGAGAGGGGGCGCGGCGCCTGTGGTCGTTTGGCTTTGGGCAGACCCGCGACAACCCGCTCATAGGAGTGGTGCACCCAGCCTTGCAACAGATCATCTGGCAAGGTGCTGTTAAGGGTCACTGTGTTCCAGTGTTGCTTGTTCATATGCCAACCCGGTTTGACCTCGGGGTGGATCTCGCGCAGCAGCAACGCCAGCTCAGGCTCGCACTTGAGGTTGATGGTGAGCGGCTCGGCCTGCCAATCCACCAGCGCGAACATCTTGCCCGCGATGCGGTAGACCAGGATCTCCGGGCCAAACGGGGTATCTTCGGTGGCGCCCGGCAGGGTCAGCAGAAAGTGGCGCAAACGGGTCAAATCCATGGAAAGTTCTCGCGCAAGGGGTGATCCGGGTCATGTCAGGCGCATATCTATCGGCGGGCCTGTTCTGTTAATATGCGCGCAGCCGAGTATACCCCCCATCACCAAGGGAGCCTATTGGATGTTGTATCACAAGACTTTCGAACTGGGTCCCGAGCGGGATTGGGTGGTGTTTGTCCACGGCGCCGGTGGCAGCTCCTCCATCTGGTTCAAGCAGCTGCGCGCCTATCGCGAGCACTTCAATGTGCTGCTGCTGGACTTGCGCGGCCACGGCCAGTCCCACCAGCTGCAACAGGTGGTCAAGGGCCACTACAGCTTTCGGGAAGTGACCGAAGATATCGTTCGGCTGCTCGATCATCTCGATATCCGCCGCGCCCACTTTGTCGGCATCTCCCTTGGCACCATCCTTATTCGCCATCTGGCCGAGCTCTGCCCGGAGCGGGTCAAAAGCATGGTACTGGGGGGCGCTATCCTGCGGCTCGATATCCGCTCGCGGGTGCTGGTGCAACTGGGCCGACTCGGCCAGCACTTCCTGCCCTATATGTGGCTCTACCGGCTGTTTGCCTTCATTATCATGCCGCGCCAGCACCATCAGGAGTCGCGCAACCTCTTTGTGCGCGAGGCCCGCAAGCTCTGCCAGAAAGAGTTCAAACGCTGGTTCCGCCTCGCCACCGAGGTTAACCCGCTGATGCGTTACTTCCGCGAACGCTCCCTCCCTATTCCCACCCTCTATGTGATGGGGGAGGAGGATCATATGTTTCTGGCGCCGGTACGCGAACAGGTGGCCCGCGATGCCAGCTCTTCGCTGGCGGTCATTGAACAGTGCGGCCATGTCTGCAATGTGGAGCAGCCGGAGCAGTTTAATCGCCGTACCTTGGCGTTTATTCAATCGCTAGCGAACGGTAGGAAATAATTTTTTGCTCAGCTTTAGGATAGATAGCGTAAAAATATATCCAAGGCCGTATGTATCAAATTATTAAATGCTACAGTAATGATTTCTTTTCATACTGAGACTAGTTCAGTATGAATATATTAAATGTATGTGTG
>NZ_CAWNZT010000377.1:0-1140 GCF_963878965.1 Aeromonas sp. HMWF015
GCCATGGCATCGCTGGAATCCAGCTGGCTGGCATCGACCGGCGCTTCCGGACTGGTCTCTTGCGCCTCGCTCTCTTCCTGCTCCAGCAGAGGGTTGTTTTCGAGCGCTTGCTGAATTTCCTGCTGAAGTTCCAGAGTGGAGAGCTGGAGCAGACGAATCGCTTGTTGTAATTGCGGCGTCATGGTCAGGGACTGACCGAGACGCAACTGTAATGTCGGCTTCATCTACGTCGGGATATCCTTATGTTCAGCGAGGCACTCGTCAAAGGAAATGAAGGCATGCCCCCTTACTATAGACTGAATTGATCGCCCAAATAGACGCGCTTGACCTGCTCATCGGCAAGGATGTCAGCCGGTGCACCTTCGGCAATCATCTTGCCGTGGCTGACGATATAGGCCTTCTCACATACGTCCAGAGTCTCTCTGACGTTGTGGTCGGTAATCAAGACGCCAAGGCCTCTATCTTTCAGATGCTGAATGATCTTCTTGATGTCTATCACAGAAATCGGGTCAACCCCTGCAAAGGGTTCATCCAGCAGAATAAAACGCGGCTCAGCCGCCAGCGCACGGGCGATCTCGACCCGACGGCGCTCACCGCCGGAGAGGCTCTGACCCAGGTTGTCGCGAATGTGGGTGATGTTGAACTCTTCCAGCAGTTGCTGAACCTTGTCCTCACGCTCCTCGCGACTCAACCCCTTGCGGGTCTGCATCACTCCCATCAGGTTGTCGAACACCGACAGGCGACGGAAGATGGAGGCCTCCTGCGGCAGGTAACCGATGCCATTGCGCGCCCGCACATGCATGGGCTGCAGGCTGATGTCCTGATCGTCGATGGTGATGAGACCGGCATCGCGCTGCACCAGCCCCACGATCATGTAGAAGGAGGTGGTCTTGCCCGCCCCGTTGGGGCCGAGCAGGCCGACAATCTGGCCAGTGCCCACTTCAAGGCTGACGTCACTCACCACCATGCGGCGCTTGTAACTCTTCTGCAGGCCCACTGCTTTTAACACTGCCATGGCTTATTTTCCCTGCTTCTTCTGGTCGGCGGGCTTGTCGAAATTCTCTACCTGATCCGGCAGGAACACGGTTTTGACCCGCTGGCTCGGGCTCTTGCTCTCGGCGATCATCTTCTGTTTGACGA
>NZ_CAWNZT010000378.1:0-16774 GCF_963878965.1 Aeromonas sp. HMWF015
GTTGGTGAGCGGCTTGCCGCCGCGCAGCACCCGCAGTTTATCGTCGGTCTTGACCCCGAAGCCCATGAAGGGGTGGTGGTCGAACAGGCGGCGACCGGCCCAGGCGTCACGTTCCTCCAGACTCAGCACATCGGCATCGAAGATGGGCTCGCGAATGCCGCGCAGACGGGACTCCAGCCCACGGCTGAAGAAGCTGCCGGAGGCGAGCACAAAGTTGTCCGCTTCAAACAGCTGATCATCGCCATTCTGGGTATGTACGCCGACTACCCGGTCACCTTCGTAGCGGGCGCCCAGCACCCGCTCGCTGGTGAGGAAGGTGCCGCCAAGGGCCATAAAGCGGCGCTTGAGCGCCTCCTGCATCCGCATGCCGATGAGTGACGGCGGCATGGTGGCCACCTCCTTGATGGTGCAGCCGGTACGCTGTTCCAGCTCCGCCAGACGCGGGCCAACCAGCCCCAGCGAAAGGCAGGCGGGCAGCACGATATGGCGGCAGCCGGGAACACCGCTCTCCTGCACCATGCGGCTGATCTCGCGGGCCAGGTCCGCTACTAGATGGTGTTTGTCACACAGACGGGCGATATCGGCGGAGCGAAACTCGTGGGGATTGCGGCTGAATTCCGCCAGCTGGGGCAGGCGGATTTCGCCGGTCAGAATGCGGCAGTGGGCAAAGCGCGGATGGGTCGCCAGATTGGCGGCCGCCAGTGCCGGATGAAAGTCGCGAAAGCCCTCGAGGGTGGCCAGCAGCAGTACGTCCGGAATGGGTGCATCTGTGACGCAGGCACAAGTATCGGGGGAGAGCCAGGTGCGCTTTAGGGTACCGATGGGAGTCAGGCGCTGGTGATTGGTGTCGTGGCGAACCAGCGGCAATCCCTGCTCGGCGCAGTGGCGCTGCAGATCGGCCAAGCTCGCTTCGATATTCTGCATTCCCACCTTGCTGTAGGGGTGATCCGGATGGGCAGCCATAAAGGCGGGCAGGGCGGCGCGGGGATCTCCCTCGCTTTCGAGCAGATCGACCGAGCCGGAGGAGAAGTGCAGGGCACTCTGGCCGGAGGCCATCAGCAGGGTCTTCTGTCCTGCCTCCACCAGCCGCAGGGCAGCCGAGAGTCCCGCCATGCCACCGCCGATAACGATATTGTCAAACTTCATGACGGCTCTCCTTGTGAGTGGTCTCGCTGGTTGAGCCGCGTGGGGTATCGGCAACCAGTTGCGGCGCCGTCCATTCTCCCAGGCCAAACAGCCCTTCGTAGATCCAGTAGGTGAACTCGGCCTCGCGCAAGGCATCGCCCCACAGGACGGGGCGGGTTCCCTTGTAACGCTCCTCGAGGAACTGGCGCAGCATAACGCAGGCCTGACGGCCATCGGCCTTGCCGTACTCCTGCATCAGACCGGCGGCGCGGTAGGCGCACAGCTCGCCCTGACAGGGCCCCATCCCCAGACGGGTGCGGCGGCGCAGGTCGATGAGGTTGTCCACATCCAGCTCGCGCAGGGCGTATTCGATTTCGCCCGCGGTGACCATTTCGCACTCGCAGATCAGGGCGTTGGCCTTGGGATTGTCACGGAAGAAGGCAATGACCCGCTCGCCGTGGCGGTACTGGGCCGACCCTTCGGCAGGCACCGAGAGACCGGGAGCGGAGACCTTTTCCGGATCCCGCGAGCCGGGCAGGCTCAGTTCGGCGGTCTGGCAGGGCTTGCTGTTGCCGAGTTTCTTGGCCAGCAGATCGGTGGCCCACTCCGCCATCAGGCGGTAGGTCATCAGCTTGCCGCCGGTGATGGTGTTGAACCCCTTGAGGCCGTCACGCTCGGCGTGATCCAGCAGCACGATACCGCGGCTGATGTTGCGGCCGGTGTCGTCACCGTCCACCGCCACCAGCGGGCGCACCCCGGCGTAGGCGCGCAGCAGGCGGGTGCGCGCCATGATGGGTGCGAGCTTGATACCTTCGCGCAGCAACACTTCGACCTCTTCGGGTTCGACGGTGAGCTGGTCAATCTTGTTGTAATCGATGCGACTCGAGGTGGTGCCGATGAGGGAGATGGTGTCGCCCGGAACCAGAATGTCCGCATCCGCCGGTTTGCGAGCACGGTTGAGCACCAGCTGGTTGATGCGGTAATCCATGATGAGCAGGGAGCCCTTGGCCGGGAACATGCGGATGCCGAGATCGGCGTATTCGCAAATTTGCTGGCCCCAGATGCCGGCAGCGTTGATCACCTCCTGACACTCCACCTCGAACGCTTCGCCGGTGCGGGTGTTGATGGCCTTGACCCCGTGTACCCGATCCTGAGAGCGCAAGAGCCCCAGCACCTTGCAGTGAGTGAAGATGCGGGCGCCATGTTCTTTCGCATCCAGCACGTTGGCGGCGGCGAGGCGGAACGGGTCGACCGTACCATCCGGTACATGGATGGCGCCGATCATCGCCGGGTTGGCGTTGGGCTCAAGCAGCAGCGCTTCGCGAGGATCGAGCTGGCGGGTTTCGATACCGGCCAGGGCGCAGGCATCCATAAAGGTGGTTTGGAAATTGATGTCATCTTCCGGCAGGGTGAGGAAGAGGCCGCCCGTGTCTTCGACACAGTGGCTGGCGATCCGCTTGAGGATGCGGTTTTCCTGGATGCATTCGCGGGCGGACTCCTGATCCGTCACCGCGTAGCGGGCACCGGAGTGAAGCAGTCCGTGGTTGCGGCCGGTGGTGCCGGCGGCGATATCATCGCGCTCGAGCAGGATGCAGTCGATGCCGCGCAGTGCGCAATCGCGCATGATGCCGGCCCCTGTGGCACCGCCGCCTATGATGACGACTTGTGTAGTTATTCTTTTCATTGTTGCCCGTCTCATCTCTTCCAGATGAGGCCAGTGTGGCTTACTTCTGAGTGGAAATGTTTGATATGGGCCAAATTTGTGCTCGCAAACGCTCATTTTCTCGCGCGTTAATGATCATTATGTGACATTTGTCACGCTTGTTATCGTATCGGTTTGTGGGCTGGTGGCGATTAACAGGCACAAAAAAGGGGCATCGGATGCCCCTTGTCACTGTTTGACGAGTCTGGTGGGTGTGTGATGCGTCAGCCGCAGCACTTCTTGTGCTTTTTGCCGCTGCCACAGGGGCAGGGATCGTTGCGCCCCGCCTTGAGGGGGGCCGGATCCTGCTCCCCCTCGGTGTAGACCCAGCGCCCCTGATAACGCACGAAGCGGGAACGCTCATGGAGGCAGTGACGCTCATCCCCCTCCAGAAACCAGGCTTTGAACTCCACCATCCCGGTTTCATCCTCCGGACCGCCCTGGCTGGCGATGATCTCGAGACCATCCCAGCGGGTGTCGATGCGTGAAAGCTCTTCGGCGGTGAGACCGCCAAGGTGGGCCGGGTGCCAGCTATGGACCAGATACTCCCCCAGACCAAGCACAAAAGCGCTGTAGCGAGAGCGCATCAGCTGCTCCGGGGTGTCAGCCACTGCGCCACTGTGACGTGAGCCACAGCACAATTCGAGAGAAAGGGTTGAGCCGCAAGGACAAAGATTCATGATTTTCACGTTCTGGCCGATTTGTTTAAGGGAATTGTAACGAAAGCTGGGCTCGCCCTGCCAGCACCTATACTGATGAGTAAGCAAGGAATTCCAATAAAAACAGCTGCAAGGATGTGAAAGATGACGCTAAAGCAGAAAATCCTGTTACTGGGTGCAGTCCCCGTACTGTTGATGGCCCTGGTGGTCAATCTCAGTAACTACATGGTCTCCAAGCGCGATCTGGAGTCTGATCTGGTGGTGGCGAGGGAAAATGCCATCAAGGAGCGTAAAGCGCTGCTCAGCAGTTACATCATGATGGCCAAAACCGCCGTCGATGCCGTGTATTCCCTGCCGGATTCTCCGGAAAATCGTCAAAAGGTTAAAGAGTTGCTCAGGCCGCTGCGTTACAGCATTGACGGCTACTTTTTTGTCTATGACTTCGAAGGCAACACCATACTGCTACCGGTGCGTACCGAGCTGGAGGGGAAAAACCGCTGGAACGACAAGGATGCCAAGGGCAAGTTGCTGATCCAGGAGATCCTCAAGTCGGCCCGTCAGGGGGATGGTTTTACCGAATACTGGACGGCCAAGCCCTCCATCGGTCGCGATGCGCCCAAGCTGGCCTTTACTCTGGTGCTGGACAAATACCAGTGGGCCATTGGCACCGGTTTTTATATCGATGATATCGACAACGAGCTGGCGGCCTTGCGGGCAGAGCGCGAGAGCAATATGCATGCCTCGTTGCAGAGCAGTGTGCTGGTGATCCTGCTGATCCTGGGTATCACCCTGGCGGCGACCGTCATTGTGGGCAACCGGGTCACCAAGCCGTTGGCGGATGCGGTGCTGGCATTGAACGATATTGCCAACGGCGAAGGGGATCTGACCCAGCGTCTCAAGGTGCAGAGTCAGGATGAGATTGGCCAGCTGGCTAGCGCCTTCAACCGCTTTGTCGAGCGGATCCAGTCGGTGGTGAGTCAGGTGGGTGAGACCAGCAACCACCTCTTTAGCGCGGTCGACAAGTTGCACCATCTGAGCGAGCACTATGACCATCAGATGCAGGGCCACAGCCGCGAGACCGATCAGGTGGTCACCGCGGTGACCGAGATGAGCTCCACCGCGCAGGAGGTGGCGGCCAGTGCCTCCAATGCCGCGACGGCAACCAGCGATGCGGCCCGTGAATCGGACGCCGCCCGGGGGGTGGTGAGCGGGGCCATCAACAGTATCAACCGGCTGGTGGGGGAGGTGCATACTGCCTCCGGCGTTATCGAACAGCTGGCGCAAGAGACCGCCAAGATCGGCTCGGTGGTGGAGGTCATTCGCGGCATTGCCGAGCAAACCAACCTGCTGGCGCTGAACGCTGCCATCGAGGCGGCCCGTGCCGGTGAGCAGGGACGCGGCTTTGCGGTGGTCGCGGACGAAGTGCGTTCGCTGGCCGGCCGTACCCAGCAGAGCACCAAAGAGATCAACGAGATGCTGCAACGTCTGCAGGGCGGGGTGAAGCAGGCGGTGGAGGTGATGCAGGCGAGCGAGGATCGCAGCCAGGAGACGGTGCAGGAGGCGAGCCATATCGCCAGCTCCCTCGACAGCATGGTGATGGCGGTCAGTACCATCAACGACATGAACATCCAGATCGCCACCGCCGCCGAGGAGCAGCACGCGGTATCGGAGGAGATCAACAAGAACCTGGTGGCCATTCAGCAGATTGTCAGCGAGCTGACCAGCGCGGCGGTGGAATCCAACAGCACCACTCGCGATCTGGCCAATACCGGCGACAAATTGCGCAAACTGGTATCGCAATTCCGTTATTGATCTTGTAATGGTCCGTGACGGCAACCACAAGATGCGGCCTGACTCCCGGTTCAGGCCGCACTTTATTTGGGGATTGACCAATAATGTGTGAAAATTGCCAGCCTCTTTTTTTTCAGCCTTTGCCCCATACCCTATGAATGAGATCGTGAAAGGTAGTATCGATTTGATCCGGCAGCTCAACTACGGCCTGGTCTATGCCAGCCTGGAAGAGCACAAGGAGCTGTCGCGCACCGATCTCTCCCGCCTGACCGGTCTCTCGCCAGCCAGTATCACCAAGATCACCCGGGAGCTGCTCGATGGGGGGCTGGTGGTCACCTGTGGTGAAAGTTCGGTGGGGCGCGGCCGTCGTCAGACCTTGCTGCGCATTAATGAACGCCGCTTCCAGTTTCTCTCCATGCGCCTGGGGAGGGGCTACGTGGATATGGCGCTGTTTGACTTCTCCGGTCGCTCGCTGGCCCGCCAGCGCCACCTCTTTACCGAGGAGGAGCGCGCCGATCTGCTGGGCAGTCTGGTACACGCCATCAAGGTGTTTTTGCCGAGAAAGTCTCTCAGTCTGGCCTGTATCGCCCTCTGTCTGCCGGGTCAGGTAGAGCGCCACTCCGGTATGGTCAAGCACTTCCCCTTCTACGATCTGCGCAACTGGCCCCTTGGCCCGACTCTGCAACAGGCGTTCTCGGTACCCGTGCTGGTGAGCGGTGACGTGCGCACCTGGATCCAGGCCGAGCGGGAGTGGGGGGCCGCCAAAAATTGCGCCGATGCGGTGCTGGTGTTCGTTCACAACGACATCGGGGTCGGCATGGTGGTCAATGGCCAGCTCATCGAGAGCGAGAATGCGCTGCTCGGAGATCTCAGCCACCTGCAGCTCGAACCCTATGGCCAGCGCTGCTACTGCGGCGGCTTTGGCTGTGCCTGCACCCTGGTGACCAATCAGGCACTGGAGGCGCAATACCGGGATCTGCGCGAGCGGATGCAGGAGCACGACTTGCCCGAGAGCGTCACCATCCGCGAGCTGTGCGAGCTGGCGCTGGCAGGCAACAGCCTCTGTCAGGATATTCTCCATCAGGCGGCGGGTCGTCTCTCCAAGGTACTCTCCAATCTCATCTGCCTGCTCAATCCGGGCAAGCTGCTGCTCGGGGGCGAGATCACCCGTGCCGATCGGCTGCTGTTCCCCATGCTGCACCAGTCGCTGGCCAGCCAGTTGCCCGCCGAATATCTGGTGCGGCTGCAGATTGAATCCACCCACTTCTACGAAGATCCCACCAAGCCCACTTCGGTGCAGGTGCACAAGGCACTGCGCGATGGCAGCCTGTTGCTGGAGCTGCTGCGCAGCTGTCAGGAGTCGTAAGACAAGAGGTGTTGGCACTGCGTCTGGCGAAAGGGGCTGGGATTGCTGTTCCGCCAGCGCGTAACTCGGTACAATCTTGCCCTTTTCCGGCAGCCCCCCTGTTATCGCGCCCTGTGGCGGCGTGACTTGTTGGCACCGCTGCCGTTCCTGTTTTGACTCCAGTTGTGAACCTAGATGAAGCCTGTTCCTGATCACGCCGTCAACCGCCTGCGGGCCTGGCGCAAGAGTATCTCTACCCGACCGTTTCTTGCCCGTGGCGGCACCCTGGCCCGCTGTCCGGCCTGTCAGCTGCGCGAGGATTGGTGTGCCTGCAAGTGGCGCCCCGAGCTCAAAGCGGAGGCCGGTTTCTGCCTGCTGATGTATGACAGCGAGCCGATGAAACCCTCCAACACCGGTCGCCTCATCGCCGATGTGTTGCCGGACAGCACCTGGGCGTTTCTCTGGTCGCGCACCCAGCCCCATCCCGAGTTGCTGGCCCTGCTGGCCGATCCCGCCTGGCAGCCCTATGTGGTCTTTCCCGCCTGCGAAAAGGAGCCTGCCCGCCTGACCGGCGAGGTGACGCTGGCGCCGGGCAAAAAACCACTCTTTATCCTGCTCGACGGCACCTGGCCGGAGGCGCGCAAGATGTTCAACAAGAGCCCCTATCTCGACAGTTTTCCGGTGCTTGCCATCAAGCCTGATGCGCTCTCCACCTATGGCATGCGGGTGGCCAACTGCGACGAGCACCTCTGCACCGCCGAAGTGGCGGCCTGTGTGCTGGAAGTGGCGGGAGAGCTGAAGGCGGGGCAGGCACTACAGCATTGGTTCAATCTGTTCAGCAGCCGCTACATGGCCGGTCGGGTCAGCCGTTTCCCTGGTGCCGATGAGGCCCATCTGTGTGAGGCGCTGGCCGAAATCAAGGGATCGGAAGTCGCTTCACCGGCGCTGTAACGGGCTCTCTGAGGGGGGAGGCAGGGCGGTGGCAGCTCAAATCAATGAAAATCAGGAATCAATTGGCTGCCACTGTTTCGTTAGATTCATCGACTGTGGCCCGCTAGGATAGCGGACAGCCTGTGCAGCCCCCTGCACAACCCCGTTTTGGTTATCTCCGGTTGCCCGACCCTTCGAGCAACCCACTCTCGTGAGGTCTATGGATGGAATTGGAACTGGTTACCCTGTTTGCCCTGTTCGGTGTGGCGCTTGTCGCCGGTTTTATCGATGCCATCGCCGGTGGCGGTGGCCTGCTGACGGTGCCAGCCCTGCTCGCCACCGGCATGCCGCCAGCGCTGGTGCTCGGCACCAACAAGTTGCAGAGCAGTTTCGGCTCCTTCTCTGCCACCTGGTTCTATGCCCGCAAAGGGTTGCTGGAGTGGGCCATGATTTGGCCTGCGGTGATCTGCACCTTTATCGGTGCGGCCATCGGCACACTGGCGGTGCAGACCATAGACGCCGCCATTCTCGAGCGCCTGCTCCCTTTCCTGCTGATGGCCTTTGCCTGCTACTTCTACTTCTCGCCGCGGGTGAGCGATGCCGAGAGCTCTCGCCGGCTTACTCCCATGCTGTTTGCGCTGCTGGTGGGGGGCGGTGTCGGCTTTTATGACGGCTTCTTCGGGCCTGGTACCGGATCGTTTTTCGCCATCGGTTTCGTGGCGCTGGCGGGCTTTGGCATGGCGCGCGCCACCGCTCATACCAAGCTGCTCAACTTCACCTCGAATATCGCTTCCCTGCTGTTCTTTGCCCTCGGTGGCAAGGTGGTGTGGAGCGTCGGCTTCTGCATGGCGCTGGGGCAGTTTATCGGCGCCCGTTTCGGCTCCAAGATGGTGCTCAAGCAAGGGGTGAAGCTGATCAAGCCGCTGCTGGTGACCGTCTCCTTGCTGATGTCTGCCAAGCTGGTCTGGAGCCAGTATCCCGAGCTGTTTGCCTGGATCTGAGTTGCGGCGAGAGCGCGGAAAATCGGATGTTTACGGGGCCCTTGGGCCCCGTTGTCACATCTGGTGGGTTTACACAGCTAGCGCTGCGTGTCGCTGTAGTGGCGAAAGTGTTTGCGCAGGGCGCTCACCAGCTTGGCAATCCGCTCGCGCTTGAGGCTGCTCTGCCGGTAGACCAGATGAAGGGGGCGGGCCAGTCCGGGCAGCGGACGTGCCATCTCCCCCTGTTCTCCCACCAGCGCCAGCAGGCCTGCGGGCAGCAGCACCGGGCCAATGCCCGCCTTGGCCAGCTCGATCAGCGCCAGATAGGAGTCGAGCTCCATGGCAGGTTCAAACCCGAGGGCGGCGAGCGGTTCACGCAGGTAGCGGTTGGCGGGGTTCTCCAGATCCATGGCGAGGATCTTGCGCCTGCTCCCTGCGCTGGCGGGTGGCAGGCTCTGTTGCGTCTCGCCCACCAGATAGAAGGGCTCCTCCAGCAGCAGCTCGGCGCCGAGGCCGTGGCCCGGTGGCAGCCGACCGGCGCAGATGCCGAGCAGGGCATCGCCGCTGCGTACCCGCGCCAGAATGACCGGAGTGTGGTGAGTGGAGAGGGCAAGATGGGGATCGCGACTCAGGTAACTGCGCATGAAGTGGGCGAGGTAGCCCGCCAACAGAGTTTCGGAGCAGGCGATGAGGAGGGGGCTCTGATCCGCCAGGTCCTGGCTATCGGCCAGCACCCCCTTCATTTCAGCGAGACTCGGCGCCACTCGCTCCAGCAGCTCCTGCGCCTGCGGGGTGAGCCGGATCTGGCGCCCCTCCGGCTCGATCAGCTTCTTGCCAAGGCGCTGCTCCAACTGGGCAATGCGCTTGCTCACCGCCGACTGGCTGATGTAGAGGCGACTGGCCACCTTGGCCATGGTCCCTTCGCTCGCCAGCAGGCTCAGCGTCTCCAGCCCTTCCAGTAACATCTCGCCCCCTTGTTTATCGCCGTCAGTATGATCACAGATTGGATCAGCGCTACCTTAGGGGCTGACTGACTCAGGAGCAAGCGTCGTTTGCTGCCTTGGCTGGTCGAATGCGCCACTCGCGTAAGGGGGGCGCGAAGATCACCAGATTACCGATCAGGCTGATCACCACACCAGCCACCGAGACCGGCTGCCAGACAAAGCCTTCGTAAAAGGTGGAGAGGGTGAGTGCCACCAGTGGAAAGAGCACGGTGGCGTAGGAAGCCTTGCTGGCGCCGATGCGCCCTACCAGGGTCAGGTAGGCGGTAAAGGCGATCACCGAGCCAAACAAGGCGAGATAGACCATGGCCGCCAGATAGTGGCTGTCGGTCGGCACCACCAGTTGCTGGCCGAGCAATGTGACCCAGCCCAGCAACAGCAGGACGCCGTAAACCATGCCCCAGGGCACCAGCTGCAGTACGTGGTAGCCGTGGCGTTGGCCCCGGGCGGAGACCAGATTGCCCAGCGAAAAGCAGAGGGTGCCGCCGCAGGCGAGCAGCAGCCCCTTCCAGCCGTTTGCACCCAGTTGCGCATCCGCCAGCACCGGCCAGAACAGCAGAAGAGTACCCAGGAGCCCCAGCAAGGAGCCTTGCAACCAGCGCAGGGTGGGGCGCTTGCTCTCGAACAGCCAGAGGTTGAGGCCATTGAAGATGCTGGCGCTGGCGAAGATCACCGCCGACATGCCGCTCGGGATATAGCGGGTGGCGTGGTAAAAACAGAGAAAGTTGGTGGAAAAGAGCAGGGCGCCGAGCAGGGCCGCGTAGCGCTGGCCATGCCACGGCAGGCGCGGAAAGCGGCCGCTGGCGGTGAGCAGGGCAAAAAGCGCCATTGCCGCCAGCAGGAAGCGGTAGAGCACCGACACCTCGATGGGAATGGGGCCAAGCTGCCAGGCGATGGCAATCCAGGTGCTGCCCCAGATAAGTACGGTGGCGAGATAGAGCATCAGGTTCATCACAGTTCCGGTGAGTCAGGGAGAGAGATGACCCACTATGGGGCGAGTCCTGATGGCTGGATTGCACCATCTTGCGGTTTTTCATCGCCCCGCACTGTCATCTGCGGGCGCGGTCGGTAAGATGAATGTCAGGCGGGAGAGCCCGCGCAAATAACCGGAACAGGTGGCAGGGGCGAATGAAAACAGCAGGGGTATTTGATGCACTGGTCAGCACCGGCGCCCGGCTGGAGGACGCCTGCTGGCTCGAACCCGGGCTCGGGGTGGCCAGTTGGCGCAACTGCTATGACCAGACCCGCTATCACAAGCCGGGCCACCACACCCTGAGCGTCTATCTGCAAGGAGGCGAGCAGACCGAGCGACTCGATGGGCCGGGTGGCCACGGCGGCACCGGCAAGGTGTGTATCATGCCGGATCATCACAGATCCGAGTGGCTGGTGCGCGAAGAGTTTCGTTTCTTTCATCTCTACTTCACCCCGGCTCACCTCACCCGTATCGCCGAGGAGGTATGTGACAAGGAGGGGCGCCACCTGCAACTGGCGGACAAGACCTTTATCGACGATCCGCAGGCGGCCGGGCTGGTGCAGCGCCAGCTGATGCAGTTGGAGTGGCAGCACGGGGTCGATCGGCTGGCGCTCTCCCACGGCGCCTGGATGTTGATCCTCCACGCCTATCGCCACCACACCGAGGAGGCCCCCGGTTTGCCGCCTCTGCGCGGTGGGCTGGCGCCCGTGGTGATCAAGCGGGTGCAGGAGTATCTGCAAGCCCATCTGGCAGAGTCGATCACGCTGGCAGAGCTGGCGCAGCAAGCGGGGCTGAGCGAGTACCACTTCGCCCGCATGTTCGGCCAGAGTCTCGGCTGCCCACCCCACCGCTATCTGCTGGGGCTGCGGCTCAAACGGGCCAAGCAGCTGCTGGCAGGCCCAGAGCCGTTGGCCAGCATCGCCAGTCAGTGCGGCTTCTCTTCTCAAGCCCATTTTGGCAACCGTTTTCGCGAAGCCTTTGGTCTGACGCCGGGACAGTGGCGGGCACAATTGTCATCTTCCTGTCACAGATAACCCTGAGACTTTGGGCAAAAGAGGTGTACTCTCTACCACTTATCCACTGAAAGGAATGCCCATTGAATTATCGCAAACGTCAAATTCGTACCCGTCACCTCTGGTTCAGCCACTGGAATGCTCCGCAAGATCGCGCCGCTGTTGTTACCCCTCCCGAACCTGCAGTGCCTCACAGTTCACGTTGAAAAACCCCCGCCTCCGATAGGATTTTTCCGGTAACTTTGCCACTATTGCCCCATCACAATGATGTGGACATGGCCGGATGTTTCTGGAACGTATTGAAGTCAAAGGTTTTCGCGGTATAAATCGCCTTTCGCTCGGGCTGGATCACACCACTGTGCTGATCGGCGAGAACACCTGGGGTAAATCGAGCTTGCTGCGCGCCCTCTGGTGCTTGCTGGGGCAGGATGCCGAGCCCTATCAGTTCACCGCCGAGGATTTTCACCAACCTGAAGATCCCGAATTGGCCCCGGCGCGCCACTTGCAACTGGTGCTCACCTTCAGTGAGCACAGACCCCAGATGTGCCAGCACTCCCGTCGCCTGGCCCGTCTTTGCCCCTCTTGGGTGCTGCACAAAGACAAATTCCACCGCATTCACTATCGCGCCAGCGCCGAGCTGCAGGCGGATGGTTCTGTGCTCACCATCCACGACTTTCTCGACGGGGTAGGCAAGAGTCTGCCCATCGCCAACACCCATGAGCTGGTCTGCCTGCTGATCACCATGAATCCGGTGTTCCGGCTGCGGGATGCCCGCAGTGCCCGCAACGGGGTGGAGACCCTGCAGTGGGGAGATCTCTCCGAGCATCGTCTGAGCGAGCTGGCGGACAAGCTGATCGATGAACCCCAGCGGATCGGCGAGCCGGAGCTCAAGGAGGCGTTGCAGGCGGTGCGCCAGCTGATGGATCACTACTTCAACGCATTGGCTCCCATCAAGAACAAGCCGCGCAGTCAGCGCGACATCATCAATCGCCCCATGACCCTGCGCAATCCCGGTAATCTGCACACCCTGCTGCGCCGCGCCGACAATCGCGCGCTGCAACTGGCGATGGCGGGGATGGCCGCCACCCTGCTGCAGGCGCGGGGCAACCGCGAGCTGGAGGAGGGGGCCCGCCCCATCATGATCCTGGAGGATCCGGAGAGCCGGCTGCATCCGACCATGCTGGCGCTGGCGTGGGGGCTGCTGGAACAGCTGCCGGGCCAGAAGCTGCTCACCACCAATTCGGGGGATCTGCTCTCTTCCCTGCCGCTCAATCAGGTGCGGCGGCTGGTGCGCCGTCAGCAGGATATCCTCTGTCACCAGCTGGGGGGCGAGCGCTACAGCAGCGACGATCTGCGCAAGATCGCCTTTCACGTGCGGATCAACCGCCCCATGTCGCTGTTTGCCCGTTGCTGGCTGCTGGTGGAGGGGGAGACCGAGATCTGGCTGCTCTCCGAGCTGGCGCAGATCTGCGGTTACAGTTTGCGGGCCGAAGGGGTGCGGATCATCGAGTTTGCCCAGTGCGGCCAGTCGCCGCTCATCAAGGTGGCGCGGGATTTTGGCATCGAGTGGCACCTGCTGACCGATGGCGACGAGGCGGGGCTCAAGTATGCCGCCTCGGCTCGTGGCCAGCTCAAGGGAGAGCGGGAGCGAGACCGACTGACCCAGCTTCCTGCTGCCGACATCGAGCACTACCTCTATCACAACGGCTTTGAAGCTGTGTTTCGCCGCGAGGCCGGGGTGGGCGGGCGCGCCATGTGGAGCGCCAGTCACATCATCAACAAGGCGATTCATCATCGCAGCAAGCCGGGGATGGCGCTGGCGGTGGTGGAAGAGGCGGAGCGGCTCGGCGCTGACCGTATTCCGCCGGTGATCCGCCAGATGTTTGCCCGGGTGGTGGCGTTGGCCCGCGGTCAGGGCTGAATCCGGCGCTGCATCGCATAGATCGCATAGATAGGAGAGGCGTGGGCGGGGCATGGCTGCCAGCAGGGCACCCTTCAAGGTGTGGTTGTGTTGGCGGCAAATCATCCCGGATCGTTTGTCGCGATTGGGGATAGCCGCCGGTTTGGGTATACTCGCCCCCTCTCTGGCGCCCCGGTGGCGCACCTCGAATCTTTACTGCTGGAGGCGTCGTGTTCGTCCAACTCCCTTTTTGGCTCTTTCCCCTCACCGGATTGATGGCGCTTGGCGCCCTGATCGCCCTCGGTATCGTGCTGTGGCGCGGTGATATCTGCCCCGGCCAGCGCTCGCGCATCAGTCAGCAGCTCTTCTCCATCTGGGTTATTACGGCCCTCTCCCTGATGCTGGCGGTAGAAGCCAACGCAGCCAGTTGGCTGATCTGGAGTGGTGGCGCAGCACTGGTGATCGGGATTGGCTTGTCGCTGGCCCAGTCCAGGCTGGAAGGCAAACGTTCAGTCCCATCAACACTGCTCTGGCTACCGGCGTTGCCGCTCGCGGTTTACGGCATTGGTCTGCTGCAACTGCAGGGCTGGGTGAGCGGTCTGCTGCAGATGGCGATGCTGGGGGCTGCGTTTGCCCATCTGATGCTGCTGCGAGCCCGTCATCGTCTCACCGCGTTCAATACCTTGCTGCCGCTCGCCGGTCTGGTAGGCGCCATGGTCAGCCTCATCTGGCTGGCGGTGCTGGTGGGCTGGCAAGGGGGCGAGGCCAATCTCGATGCCTTGATCCCGGCGGTGGTGACGCAGGCAGCCCTGCTGGTGGCCTCCCTGCTGCTCTGGTTCAGCCCGCTCTACTTGCAGCGTGATACCGCGCCTGTGGTGGTCTCCACCTCCCTGTGTGGTCTGCTGATCGCCCAGATCGCCGCCACCAGCGTGTTGCACCAGCTGATCTGACACTGGTGCTGAAAAGGGAAAGCCCCGAGCCAACACTCGGGGCTTTGCATATCTGGCTTGCAGGTATCGCTGCTATCAATTCACAGCAATCGATCAATAGAAATCGTCTGCCCCGCAGATAAAGAGGCAACTGCTGCGCGGCTGGGCGAGATACTCCCGGGTCAGTCCCTCCAGCGGCATGCCGAAGGTGCAGATATCCTGCGGCGAGGGGAGGGCGGTATCGAGGATCCGTCGCCAGTAGCCGCCGACCCCCTTTGGCGGGCTCGGCAGGTTGAAGGTGAGGGGCTCCCAGTAGGCGTTGAACAGCACATAGAGCGCCAGCTTGGTTTCGCTCGACAGCGCCGACATGGCGATGGCGTGGGAGTGGGGGCTGAAATCCGGTTGTCCGGCGTTGACACCGTGCCAGCAGATCTCGCTGTGGCGCAGGATCTCGGTGAGCGATAGCGGCATGCTCTCCTGCTCCGGGCGCTGGAACAGGTGTTTGCGGTACTGGATCAGCTCCTTCATAAAGCGGAACATCTCCTGACTGCGGGCATTGGGCAGCCAGTTCATCCAGCAGGTGGCATTGTCCTGGCAGTAGCCGTTGTTGTTACCCCGCTGGGTGCGCAGCAGCTCGTCTCCCATCAGCAGCATGGGGGAGCCCACCGAGAGCAGGGTCGCCACCATCATGTTTTTGGCCTGGCGCATCCGCAGGGCGTTGATCTGGGGATCTTCCGTTACCCCTTCATGGCCGTGGTTCCAGCTGAAGTTGTGATCGCAACCGTCACGGTTCTCCTCCCCGTTGGCCTCGTTGTGTTTGCTGTTGTAACTGGCCCAGTCCCACAGGGTAAACCCGTCGTGACAGGTAACGAAGTTGATACTCTTCTCGGGATCGGCGTGGTGATAGTGGTAGATGTCGGGACTGCCGCAGAGCCGCTCGACAAAGGCGGTGACGCTATTGTCATCCCCGCGCAGAAAGCGGCGCACATCATCCCGGAACTGGCCGTTCCACTCACGCCAGCGGGCGCCGGCCAGTGACCCCACCTGATAGAGCCCCCCCGCGTCCCAGGCTTCGGCAATCAGCTTGATGTCGGCGATGTTGGGGTCGGTATCTATGGTGCGCAGGGTAGGCGCATTGGCCTGCGGCTGACCCGATTCATCCCGCGACAGAATGGCGGCCAGATCAAACCGAAAGCCATCGACGTGCATCTCCTGACGCCAGAAGTGGAGGCTGTCCATGATCATCCGCAGCACCACCGGATGGGCGCCGTTGAAGGTGTTGCCGCAGCCCGAATAGTTGGTGTCCTTCTGGTTGTTGTCGAGGATGTAGTAGGCCTCGTTGTCGATGCCGCGAAACGAGAAGGTGGGGCCATCATCTCCCCCTTCGGCGGTGTGGTTGTAAACCACGTCCAGGATCACCTCGATATTGGCCTTGTGCAGCGCCTTGACCATGTCGCGAAACTCGGTCAGCGGATCATCGCCGCAGGCGTATTGGGCGTGGGGGGCGAAAAAGGACATGGGGCTGTAACCCCAGTAGTTGGAGAGTCCTTTGGGCGCATCCTGAGGATCGAACTGGAACACCGGCAGCAGCTCGACGGCGGTGACACCGAGAGATTGCAGGTAGGGGATCTTCTCAATCAATCCGAGATAGGTGCCACGCAGCGCCGGATCGACCCCGGAGCTCGGGG
This sequence comes from Aeromonas sp. HMWF015, assembly GCF_963878965.1. Classification (NCBI taxonomy): domain Bacteria; kingdom Pseudomonadati; phylum Pseudomonadota; class Gammaproteobacteria; order Aeromonadales; family Aeromonadaceae; genus Aeromonas; species Aeromonas sp. HMWF015. The sequence continues at coordinate 16,037 of NZ_CAWNZT010000378.1, forward strand.
ACTTGGTAAAGCCCCCCAGATGCAGTTCGTAGATCACCGAGCGGGAGAGGGAGTGAGCGGGCAGTTTGTCTCCTTCCCAGTCGTAGTGGCGAGTATCGACCACCTTGTTCTTGGCGCAACAAGCCAGATTGCTGCCCGGACGGGCCGCCGCCCATCGATCGTAATTGGCGCCAAGCTCGATGCTGCGGCCGTAAGGGTCGAGCAACACCTTCTCGGCATCGAAGCGGGTGCCGCCATATGGGCGCCACGGGCCCTGAATGCGATAGGCGTAACGTTGCCCGACCGAGATCCCCTCCACATGGATATGCCAGTAGTAGGCGGTGCGGTTGAGGCGCGGGGAGAGGGGTATCACCTCGGGGGTCGCATCGTCTGCGCTTGCGAAGAGCAGCAGTTCGACCCGGCTGGCGAGGCGTGCCCAGATCGCGAAGTTGACGCCGTTACTGTCGGGTGTGGCCCCCAACTGACGGCAGTGACCGGCGGAGATGCGCATATTCTACCTACCCAAAATGAGGAGTGTTCACCTTATTGAGTGTAGTGCCGGATGCCTGGCAAGGACTCGATTGCCTGAAAAAACAGCATGATGCTGCTAATGACCGCACTATTTGTCCGATTAATCTACGAATAAACTTTTTTTGAGATATTTACTTGCAATCTGTGCGCTGGCGCCTATTATTGGCGACCTCAGACGCGGGGTGGAGCAGCCCGGTAGCTCGTCGGGCTCATAACCCGAAGGTCGTC
>NZ_CAWNZT010000378.1:16784-24702 GCF_963878965.1 Aeromonas sp. HMWF015
TTCGTCAGCTTGCGATTGTATAAACAGTCGAAAGCAGACAAACGCAACCAAGCTACTGCTCGGCTTGGGGTGACAATTCGGACGCGGGGTGGAGCAGCTCGGTAGCTCGTCGGGCTCATAACCCGAAGGTCGTCAGTTCAAATCTGGCCCCCGCAACCAACTTTTTAGTCAGCATGCGATTGTGTAAACAGTCGAAAGCAGACAAACGCCACCAAGCTACTGCTCGACTTGGGGGTGACAATTCGGACGCGGGGTGGAGCAGCTCGGTAGCTCGTCGGGCTCATAACCCGAAGGTCGTCGGTTCAAATCCGGCCCCCGCAACCAACTTTCTGTACGTTCCCTTCCTGCATTGCCAATCATTGAACAATCCTTCTTGATGCTCGTCACCATCTGGTGATTGCTGCTATTTCTGACGCTTTTTCAAGACCAAAACTGGTCGTATCAACCATTTGTTGGGTATCATCAGGTATCTCTTCATGGATGAGGCACGCGCCTGTGATCACTCCCTTCACCTATCTTCCTCCTGCTATTGAAAGCCGTGATGCCACGCTGGCCGAAGCCCTTGCCCAAGGGCTGCCGTTGCAACTGCTGCTGATCGCCGAAGAGCAGAAGGAGTCCTTGCTTTCGCTCCCCGCCCTTGCGGGTCTCCAGACCCAGCTTGCGCTGGGGAAAAAAGCGCCCTTTACCCTGATGCATGGCAATACCCTGTTGCAGGTGATGTTTGTGGCCGGCAGTGTGACGCGGGATCACCGCCTCTATAAACAGATCAGAGGCTGGATTGCTCCTCTTTCTGGGCTCAATGTGGAGCGGCTCGGGCTGCATCTGGAAGGTTTTTCTCCCTCCGAGCGAGTGATGCTGGCCGAAGTGATGTTGTCGGCCCTGCTTGCCGCCAATATTTCGTTGCCCACCAGCAAGCGCCGCAGTGAAAGCAGCTGGAGCTATCAGCAGATCAAGGTTTCACCCGCAGTGGTGCTGGACTTGGCACGCCTTTACAGCGAAGCGGGGGGCAACGGGCTGGCTCGCCATCTGGCGGTGTTGCCTGCCTCCGAGCTGACGGCCGCCAGCTATCGCGAGTTTGTCAGCAAGCTGGCGCAAGATGAGGGGTGGCAGTGCCATCACTATGATCAGGCGCAGCTGGCCGAGCTGGGGGCGGGGGCGTTTCTGGCTGTTGCTCGTGGCTCGGAAGACAATCAGGGGGCCATGGTCAAGCTCAGCTACTATCCACCCAAGCCGGTGCGCCGCATTGCGTTGGTGGGCAAGGGGATCTGCCACGACTCTGGCGGTTACAACCTCAAGGTCTCCGGCAGCATGTATGGGATGCATCTGGACATGGGGGGCAGCGCGGTGGCGCTGGGGGCCCTCTACGCCATCAGCCGAGCTCAGCTACCCTACGAGGTACACTGCTGGCTGGCCATTGCCGAGAACCATATCGGCCCTCACGCCTATCGTCCTGGCGAGGTGGTGACTGCCATCAATGGCACCTCCATCGAGGTGGTCGATACCGATGCCGAAGGGCGAATGGTATTGGCCGACACCCTGGCGATGGCGGTGCAGGATACTCCGGATCTGCTGCTCGATTACGCGACCCTGACCGGGGCCTGCAAACGGGCGCTGGGTAGCCGCTACAGCGGCGTCTTTACCAATCGCAGCGAATGGATGGCATCACTGGTCAATCTGGGTCAGCGCAGCGGTGAACGAGTCTGGCCCTTCCCGCTTGATGACGATTATGACGACAACATCGAAAGCGAGTGGGCCGATCTGTTGCAGTGTGCGCCGGGAAGTTCGCCGGATCACATTGATGCGGCCCGTTTCCTCGCCCACTTCGTGCCCGAGCAGACCCCTTGGCTGCACTTCGACCTGAGCGGTTTTCGCAACAAGGGGGGCAATGGGGTGGTCTCCAGCGAAGTGACCGGCTTTGGCGTGCGTCTCACGCTAGATCTGCTGGCCAGCCCACTTGGCAGAGTTGGTCGCCAAGCCTCTGAACAATCTGAATGATAACAAGGATTTCTGTGAAACAACCAAGCTATGACTGGGTACTGTTCGATTTGGATGAAACCCTGCTCGATTTTCCGGTCGCCTCTGCGCTGACGCATACCTTGCAGATCTATGGCGTACAGGCTGATGATGCCAGCATGGCGCAGTACCACGCCCTTAACCACGGGCTCTGGCAGCAGTACAACGACGGCGAGATCGATGCAACGGCGTTGCAGCAGACCCGCTTCTCCCTATTTGCCCAGCAGGTTGCCGCCGATCCCATGGCGATGAACAACACCTTTCTGGAGCAGATCATTGCCCTTAGCATGCCTCTCGAAGGGGTGGTCGAGACCCTGCAGCAGCTACGCAGCAAAGTGCGGATGGGGATCATCACCAATGGTTTCAGCGTGCCTCAGCGGGGGCGGCTCGGCAAACTGGGCTGGAGCGAGTGGTTCGAGCCGCTGGTGATCTCCGACGAGATCCGGGTGACCAAGCCGGCGCCAGCTATTTTCCAGCACACCCTCTCCCTGATGGGGCAGCCGGATCCTGCGCGGGTGCTGATGGTGGGGGATAATCCGAAAACCGATATTGCCGGGGCGGCGGCGCAGGGGCTGGCAACCTGCTGGTACAACCCGGCGCGGCAAGCGGGCGAGTGCGATGCCACACACGAAATCCACCACTTCGCCCACCTTGCCGACATTGTGCTGGGACGCTGATAGCCAGGCTTAACCCATCACGTTATCGATGACGAAATCGTCCTGGCAAGTTGCAACCAGGGTTGTTTGAGACAGGATTGGGTTTGCTTGAGACAGTAAGGGGAGCAGATGCTCCCCTTACTTATGAGTGTTTTCCTGTGAATGCAGGGATCTGAACTGGTAGCGATCGAGGATCTGCTGATAGTCGGGGCTCTGTTTCAATTTATCGATAGCCTGATTGATCCGCTGCAGTTGCGCCTCTGTGGTGCTCTCTTTGCTCAGCATCAGGTGAACCGGTGTCAGTTCGATATGCAGCAGAATATACAGCTTGTCCTGCATGCCATCCTTACCCTGCCACTCTTGCAATCCGTGGGGATCGAGAATAAACCCCTGGATCCGTCCCCCTTGCAACATCTTCAGCAGTTGATCCAGCCTCAGGCGCATCTGTAAGCGAGGCTGCAGCTCGGGCCTTGCCATCAACTTGCGGAAGGTATTGCCGTAATCAAACCCCTTGAGCACCCCGATATGGAAGTCAGGGGTGTTGATCAACTGCTCAAGGGTGGTGATCCCGCGCCAGCGCTCGGCATCTTGCCGACGGATGACGATGGCCGTCTCCTCTTCCCGATAGGGGTGGCTGAAGCGGGCATATTGCTGCCGCTCGGCGGTGATATTGGCTGACATGGCCAGTTGAACCGTGCCGAATTTCAGCTCGTGCAACACGCGAGCCCAGGGCATTTCACTGAATTTGGCCTGATAACCGGCCCGCAGGAAGATGGCGTTGAGCAGCTCCACATCCAGTCCGCGGAGCTGTTGCTGTTCATTGCGATAACTGAAGGGCTGCCAGTCGACCCAGCCCACGACCAATGACTCCTGTGCCGTAGCCTGGCAACACAAACACCATAACAACAAGAGTCTGTACACAACGCATACCCTCGAACAGGCTGATACGGTGAGTATTGGACAGGAACGACGGAGTAACCAGTGCTGAGGGTTGAGCGGATGCACAGATGTGCATCCCTCACAGTTCGTGGGCGTGGAATCCCTTGCTTTGACGCTTAAAAGCACATGATATTGATTGGTGCTGATTATCATTGAATTCATAGTGTCATAGTCTTCGGTGTTACTGCTTGTCTTATACCAGACCTATTGGGATACTACTTATTAGAAATCAACAGTTATGAATATTGAGTAAACTGAGGTGATCATGATTAAGCGGGTCTGGGATGAATTCAAATCAACTCCTATTCAGTCCACTGTGGCTGTTATTAGTTTGCTAACAATGATCGTTGGTGGACTTTCATCTATTCCACTCTTCGAATCGGCCCAAACTCAAGATCCTGAGATTACAAAAAACGGTGTTGTATATGCTCTGACTATGAGCACAGCAATAACCTTTATCTGTGCGACTGTTGTTAAATTCATACCGCGTGGAATAGCAACATTCTTTGGTTCAATAGTAATTGCATCTATCAATTTTTTCATAGTTATCAACATTTTTGATAGTAGTTTAATTGATGGGCTTCATGGGCAACAGTTGAACTCTGCAAGAAATGTTGCATTTTACGGAGTCATGGCGATTTATAGTATTTTTAACTTGGACATCGCCATTGATGAATCGACCGACATTGGTGTACTTGTTATGTCATTAGTCTTTTGGGCTGTAATCTGGGGAAGCATGGTTTCTAAAGGTGAAGGATATCTGACCGGTGCATTTAATCCTTCACTTAAGGAAGTAAAGATTAGCGCACAGAAATTACCATAAGGAAGAATAATGCAAAACGATTGGATTGCAATCTGGGGGGCTGTGCTATCAACTGGATTAGCTTTGTTGAGGCTATGGGAGTTGTATCGAAATTATTTCAATATCGATGTTTCATATAATCCAAAGACAGGTGACGAGATTTATATTAGAAATCTGACTAATAGACCTATCACTGCTGAACACTGGGAATTACAGTGGCGAAAAAGTCAATACTCTAAACCTGTTAGTATCACTATGGAGCAAGACTTTTCTCAAGGTAGAAGAGTTGAGCCACATGGAAGTATAACATTGCGATTTGATATGGAGGATTATTTTAATGTGCCAAGAACCAGTAATAATCAAAAGCTCTATATCAAGTTGTATTTTGTCGGTAAAAAATGGCCGGTATTAAAACGTGTTTATTGATCCCAATAACGAAAAAGGCCCCTTCGGGGCCTTAATCATTCGATTAGTTCAGATACTTGTTTAGCAAGGGCTTCTGCATAACGTTCACGGCATTTCGATTTGATATCTTCAACAGCACGGGCAATCATGTCCTCATACTTGAAAATACGATAGCCTTCGTCCTTATCTTCGTCTTCGCCCTCGATAACAGGCATGATCAAATACCAGTTATCCTTAGCCATAACACCAACAGTGATATGTCCATCGACTTTAACAGCGATAGCGCGGTCAGCGTCAACTTGGTGCTCGGTGCCGAACATCCATGCCATGTTGTGGAGATCTGTCAGTGAAATATTATCACGTTGGCACGCTTCTTTTGACGGCTCATAGTAGCGATGGAGCGAGTTAATGATCTCTTCAACAAGGTGCTGACGATAATCCGGTGGACACAGGTATTCGAATTTACCGTTATGAGCCAGTGCGATCATCATCTGGAAGTCTTTCTCTACCAGTGTGAATGCCGCTGTGCCGATATCACGTTCAATATCACCAGTGTTACCAAGGATAACTGTCAAGATTCCGAATTCAGTGTCAGAGGTATAAACACCGTCAGTTTTGCCACGCTTGATATTATGGGCTCGATAGCCCATATAACGTAGGCTATCGATTACCGGTTTCATGAATTTCTCAGTAGCAAGTTGTTTCAGTTTTTTATCAGAGAGTTTTTTCAATTTCATGATTAAACTCCCTTCACGCTGGCATAAGCATTACGAAAGTCTTTCATTACCAGTCGTGCAGCTTTAGCGGGTAGGGCACAGTGACGACTGATCCGATTAAACGGAGACAAACCATCAATTTCGAAACCAGCATGAATACTGATTAAGTGGGCGTCTGCTTCAAGAATGACATTAAAATCGCGGTCGGCATCATCGACATAAACAGCCTCAGAGGTGACCCAGCGATGTTTCTCACCGAACATGAATGCAATGTTGGTCAGGTCTGTCAGATTCGCTTTGTCATAGTATTCTTGGCCTTCGGCGTGATCGAACTCTTCGAGCAAAACACTGGCAATCTCACTCACTACGGCAGGGTGATATTCTTCATCAATAATGCGGAATTTGTCACCTTCGAAGGTAATGACTTTAGCAATCGTGTCTTCTTCTTGAAAGAAAATATGACCGTTTGAAATCATGATAGCTTGGATATCACCGTGATCGATTTCGAATCTGAAACCGTTACGTGTTTCAATGATTCCACCAGTGGGTATTTCGAGTTTGTCAAAACGTAAGTGAATCTGATGGAAGATATCTTCTTGGATCAAGCGGATGATTTCAGATTCAGAGAGTTCTTTATGGGTTTTGATTTGAATAGTAGGCATTTCGATAGCTCCTTTTAAATTAATGGGTCATGATATATTCCTCAGTCATAATGTAATTTTCACAAGTGGTATTCAGTTATCAATAGGTTAATATTATCATCATAATACAGGGCAATAAACATTAGCACTTGAAGTTATCAGCGGCGATAGGATTCATTATGATATCTAACGCGTTATATAGTCCAGGTGCGGTGATAATCTCGCTAGATTTCCAATAGTATGATCGTTCACGATTACTGGCTTCATAAACTGCGCTGAAAGCAAGTTCTCCACCGAAATCGAAATCTAATTGGAAGTGATTGGTACCGACAATCAATGTGATCATACTGCGTGGACCGTCGGTGAAGAAAACTCTATTACCGTCTTGTTTTAGTGTGTAACGGTTCGCGGTATCTCTTGCGGTGAATTCCTGAATGAAATAATCGATTAGGCGTTTCTTGTGGAAGAAATACAAAGTATCTTCATTAGGCATAAACTTGTTTCGGTACTCTGTCTCTTGGCAGAGGAAAGTCCATTCAGAATCTTCACCGAACAAGCCATTGTAATACTCCGCTTTAACTGATTCTGTCATACTCGCTCCCAGTGATTTGATTTGCCACGGGTAAACATCACATCGTTGATAAGCAGGGTGTGGAGTTTGCTGTCCTTCACCTCATATTCAATGCTGGTGGGAGTGATGGCGTGTTTCTGGCATAGTGATTTGATTGATCGGAAAATATTAGGGGTTTGCTGGCCAGTGCTATCACCGATCTGTTTTGAGATTTGATAAATCATACTGTCTCCTTGTTCTTGATATAGTCATGATAACAGCTATTATCATCACAATAAACAAAGGTTGACGATTGATTGAAATATGAGCTATCAAATTATTTTTGATTGAAAATGTTTACCGTTTTTTGAAGCGTGATTATAATGCAGTTATCGCGTTAGCGATTTCGCCGTCAGGCGATAAGTATTAACAATTAATAATAATTAATAAATTAGTATTAAAAAATAAGATTGTCGCGTAGCGACTTCGCGAAGCGATAATTATTACTATAATAATAGTATTGATCATAATACTACTTAATGGATAATCGCTTCGCGAAGTGCTGGCGCACAGTATCACTTCGATCAATAGTTCAATATCTAATCAGTTCAATAATCGATCAACTCACTCATAAGTCTATCAAGTTCGTCTGTCTGCACGATCTTCCAGTAGCTATAACAATCCACCAGCTCCAATTCTACGCCAAACAGCTCAGGAATCGATTCCATCACCTCGCTAGTGTCATCATAGCGACCTACCACAAGATCACGGTAAATCACTGGCAGGGAGCCACCAGCGATTTCTTCAAAGTCAGACATACAGCTTACCGATTCGCTCTGCTTCCAGTTCTCGCTCACGTTCTGCAATTTCTGCCACGGCTTTCAGCTCGTCACGCATCAGATCAACTACTACATCACGCGGTAGGCCAGTCATGCCTGCTACTGAGGGATTCGGCTTTGACTTATTCATACTTTCAATCCAATCGTCCTTGAGGCCGTGTGCCCAGCAAGAGCGAATGAATCGGCGAATCTCTGATTCGAATTCTGGGTCGATAGTGCTGGTGGCTACTTCATCAAACTGTTCATCTTGTTTTTCTTCGATTTCTTCAACTTGTTCGACTTTAAATCCGAAGCCGAAGCCCTTCATTTCAATATTGGTCGGATTAAACATTCTTCTTCTCCTTCATGTTCTTCATG
>NZ_CAWNZT010000379.1:0-1063 GCF_963878965.1 Aeromonas sp. HMWF015
TAATCATCCCGGACACCATTTTAGGTGGTACAGTCGCCACCATGACCTGAGGTGTTTAATGGCAAGATTACGTCGCTCATTTACTGCCGAATTCAAACTCGAAGCCGCATCCCTGGTGCTCGACCAGGGATATTCTCTCCCTGAAGCCAGCCGTTCACTGGATGTCGGTGAAACCGTACTTCGCCGCTGGGTTCAGCAACTGCAATCCGAACGAACTGGCACAACCCCAATCGGCAAAGCACTGACTCCGGAGCAGCAAAAAATTCAGGAGCTGGAAGCTCGTATCAACCGGCTCGAACGTGAAAAGGACATTCTAAAAAAGGCTACTGTAGATTCAACTTGTCAACGCAACACCCTTTTCAAGGATTTCCGTTGGCGTTTTAAAGTTCAGGGTTTTCCTCGGTCTGTTGTTTAGTTGGGCTGCAACCTGATCCAGTTCCTGCTGGGTAAATTGGGCAAGACATGTCTTTTTGGGGAAGTACTGCCGGATCAGGCCATTGGTATTCTCGTTCGTGCCCCGTTGCCAGGGGCTCTGAGGGTCGCAGAAGTAAACCTGAACTCCTGTGCTGGCGGTAAGCTCCAAATGCTTGGCCAGTTCCATACCCCGATCCCATGTCAGTGACTGCCTGAGCTTTGGTGGAAGCTCTTGGAATTTGTCTGTAAGTGATTGATTCACAGACCCTGCATCTTTTCCACTTAGCTTGAGAATAATGGTATAGCGCGATTTTCTATCTACAAGTGTGGCTATGTGAGAGTTCTTGGTACCGGAAACCAGCTCCCCTTCCCAGTGACCGAAAGAGCGTCGGTTATCGATGTGCCTGGAGCGCTCATGAATTGAAATGCCGTTCACGATATTGATGGTGCCTCTCTCTCCCTTGCGGGTATGGCGTTTTCCATGGCGCAGGCTGTGGGAACGACGCAGATGCTTGACAAGCAGGTGGTGCAACGCACTCCGACTGCGAAAATACAGCGTTTTATAGATTGTTTCGGCAGAGATCTGCATCGCCTTCTGGCGAGGCATCGTTCTTTTGAGCCACCCCGATATCTGCTCTGGAGACCATTT
>NZ_CAWNZT010000380.1:0-9461 GCF_963878965.1 Aeromonas sp. HMWF015
CATGACCCTGATGGTCTCGGCCATCGCAGTGATCTCGCTGATCGTCGGCGGGGTGGGCGTGATGAACATCATGCTGGTGTCGGTTGTGGAGCGCACCCGCGAGATCGGTATTCGCATGGCCGTGGGCGCCCGCCAGTCGGATATCCTGCAGCAATTCCTGATTGAGGCTGTGATGGTGAGCCTGCTGGGGGGGATATTTGGCGTTGGCCTCTCGCTAGGCATTGGCGCGCTCTTTTCACTGTTGGTGGACTCCATCAAGATGCAGTTCTCGCTCTTCTCCATCCTGATGGCCTTTGGCTGCTCGTCACTCATCGGGATCCTGTTTGGTTATCTGCCGGCACGCAATGCGGCGCGGCTCGACCCTGTTGTCGCACTGGCGAGGGAATAACAATGCACAAACTCTCCTGGCTGGCTCTCTGCATGGCCCTCAGCGGCTGTAGTCAGCACAGCACCTATCAAAGACCCGAGCTGGCGATCGCCCCCACATGGCAACAAGCAGAGGGCGCCCAACTGGCTGCGCAAGCCAGCCCCTGGTGGCGGGAATTTCATGATCCCCAGCTCGACAATCTGGTCGACGCGGTACTGGCCGCCAACCCGGACATGCATGTTGCGGCCCTCAAGCTCAAAAGCGCCAGACTTGGCGCCGAGCAGGCCGATACCAACCTCACCCCCTCGGTCAATGGCACTATCGCAGCCAGTGGCAACAAGGATCTGAAAACCGGCAAAGGCACCAACAGTCTGGGCCCCTCGCTGAGCCTCAGTTACGAAGTGGATTTGTGGGGCAAGCTTGCCTCGGTGCGGGATCAGGCAAGCTGGGAAGCGGCAGCAAGCGAGCAGGATCTCGCCAGCACCCGACTCCTGCTGATCGGCAATACTCTGGAGCAGTATTGGCAGCTCGGCTATCTCGGCTCTGCCATCACCCTTGGGGAACAGCAGTTGGCCAACCTGTCCCGAACCGAGCAGCTGACCCAGACCAAATACCAGGCTGGCGCCATTACCCGGCTCGATCTGGCGCAGGCACGCCAACTGTTGGCAGGAAAACAGGCTGAGCTGGCCTCCCTCAAGGCGCAGCAGGAGCAGGTTCGCAATGCCCTGCGTCTGCTGCTGGGTCGCAGCAGCGGGCCACTGGAGTATGCACCCGCTTCCCTTGCAACCCAGACCATTCCTGAACTTGCGGTGGGTATTCCGGCCGATGTGCTGGCTCGCCGCCCCGATGTCAAAGCGGCCGAATTGCGGCTGCGCAAGACGCTGGCAAGAGGGGACGAGATCCGCACCAACTTCTACCCCAGCCTGACCCTAACCGGCAGCGCCAGCACCGCATCCGATAGATTGGCGCAGGTACTGCAAAATCCGGTTGGCACGCTGGGGGCCAGCCTCGCCCTCCCCTTCCTTGAATACAACCGCACCCAGCTCGCCATCGAAAGCTCAGCGCTGGATTACCAGATTGCTGAAACCGAGTTTCGCAAACAGCTCTACACCGCACTGGTGGAGGTGGAAGACAATCTGGCCGCCCGCCACTACGGCCAGCAGCGACTCGATTATCTGCAGAAGCAGCTGAGTTATGCCCGGGAGGCCGAACGACTGGCCAAGGCTCGCTTCCAGGCGGGTGCGACCGGCGTGCAAGCCTGGCTCGATGAGCAGAACCGGCTGTGGGATGCCCAGCAGAGCCTGCTGGCCCAGCAAAAAGAGCAGCTCACCACCACCGCCAAAATTTATCGTGCGCTGGGTGGCAGCGATAGTGTGACGCCCCGATAGCGCCTCCCCCCAATATTCCCCACTCTGCCTGTAGAGTGGGGAATACCATCGCCATAGACCATACAGAATTTCCTCTCCCACACTGCAGCCGAACTTCATTACCCATTATCAGGGGCAGTCATGGCAGCGCAGCCAATTACATGCATCGGCGACCCTGAATATCCCGGCCATACCTTGCGGCTCTCTCTATACCTCACGCCCCCTGATCGGAGATAACGGTTACCGGATATTCCATCAGCTGAGAGCTCGACTCTCGCCGAGCGGCGCCCCGTGAATCGTGAGAGACATATCCGAAGCGCATATCTGCACGATGCATACAAAAAGCGATATCACGCAGTTAATTCTGCACGACAAAATTAATCGCAAACAATGAGTGATATTGAGCAAAGTAATATTGAAGTGAAACAACGGTAAAAAGGATACAAGCGAGGATGTAGATAACAATGGGGCGAAGGGGCAGATTGGATAACCACGAGTAAAACGGCAAAAATAATGCCGCTCAAAGGCGGCATTATTCAATCTCTGAACCTGACGAATTAGATCAGGAAATCGTTCAGGTCTTTACCCAGTGCTACTTGAGCAGCAATGGCTTTCGGCATACGGCCTTGACCGGTCCAGGTTTTTTCCTGGCCATCTTCTTCGTACTTGTATTTAGCCGGACGCGGAGCACGCTTGCTCTTGGCAGCGCCAGTCGCAGCAGCCGGAGCAGCGGCAGTCGCCAGCAGCTCGCGAGGATCAATACCAGCCTGCTGCAGCATTTCGGTGAATTCATTCAGCTTGCGCTGACGCTCTTCCTGTTCAGCACGCTCCTGTTCAACAGAATCGGCGCGCTCTTGGTAAACCAGGTCAAACTTCTCTTTAGCTTCCAGCAGTTGCTCAAACGGCAGCTCACGAATAGCCGCACGCAGACTGCGAATGTTCAGCAGAACTTTCAGAAACTCGTTCATTATTTCCTCACAAAAAAGTCGGTTACAGGGATACCGTTTCAGAATAGCATGGACAATTCGCGAGAACATACAGTTTTTCTATATTAACGTTCTTTTTTTCTTAAATTTCACCATCAAGATCGAATGCTTGCCACTATCAATAACAAACTGGCTGGAATGCAGATCTTCTGGGTAGAGAGGTGATTACCATCTTGTGTTCAAGAAACATCGGTATTTCAAGACTCATTAATTTCCAGTTCAGCATCCAACAAAACTAACTCGGTAACCTGCTTTATAAGCCTGAGCGAACATTTCTACCATACGTTCAACATCATGTGACAAGACTATGCCTATCTGTTTAGCAATGAACACGTCTAGAACCTGTCCCTTCACCCGATGATGAAGGGGATACTCCAAATTGACTATCAACCCCTTCAACGCCATCGACAAAATCACATATTAATCAACTGGTTGGAATCGCCACATGACATTTCAAATATGCCTTTCATAGCCCGTTTGACAGACGCATGCGTCCGAAAACAGACTGTTCAGATACTGGTTGTCCAGAAGGGAAAAAACAAAAAAGCCAGCCGTTTTGAAGGGCTGGCTTTCTATGTATCCAAATAGCACTATTTATCTTTGGTTATATTCTTGCCTGATTGGTCAACACCGGTAATCACTGCCTGTGAAGCAGACCCAGTTAAAAGGGGCTCGGTTGGATAGAGCTTAAGTGCTTCAGCTCGCATCACATTGGCTTCCTCTGTACGACCCAATGCATTAAGCGCGATCACCATATTGGCGTATATGTTGGCACGCGGTGTATGGCGTACGAATGCCTGCCCCCACTCCAGATAAGCTTCCAGTTCGGTCTTGTTATTTGTCTGCAAGCCCACCATCAGACGAACTGAGTTCACATCAAACTCGACTCGGGTCAACCAAGCCATGGGATTGACGATATCAAGTAGCAAGGTCGGCTCTTTATACCCACCCCGTTCATATTTGGTGACTACCCATGTGGTGTGAATTGCTGTGAGCATAAAGGGAACGACCAGCAGCGGGATAGCGATCGCCATAAATCGCAGTAACAGCCATGGGCGGCACTCCATATCCCACCATGATGAGAAACCCTGACTCGCCAGGTTGGTCTCCTCAATTTCGGTATCGATGATATAAATCAGCGTCAGCAACAGCAACCATAACACGATCGCATGGTAGAGAGGGTATTCCGTCTGGGTATGAAGCAATATTGGGGTAACCAAGGCAAGCAGCCCCATGGCATGTACCCAGCGCACACTCGCCAGACGCCATAATAATGCGCCCCCCATGATCACCATGCCGACCATGGGTGCAATACCGCCCTCAACAGCCCAATAGAGAAACTCGTTGTGGGGGTGGTCAAGATTGTACTCAATCTGCACCATGGACGGATTCAGTGCTTTATCAGCCATGTAGTGATGGAGAAAAACAGATTCAAAACTGCCGTATCCCCATCCACTCCAAGGAGCCTGTGCAATCAGTTTTACCGCATAAGGCCAGTAAATAGAGCGCATACCACCGGACTGATAGATCTCTAATCCTCGTTTTGCTCCAGCCAGCCAATATTGTGATAGCAGGCCAATCGCTACAGCCAAAATAACCAGACCCAATATCCGCCATAGCAGCCGCTGTCGATAAAGCTGAGGCATCAGTAAGAACAGGGCTAGCAGGCCGCCTAACTGCCCCACTCGGGATTGCAAAACAACGAGCAGCAGTGCCGCAGATAGAATGACGCCATAGCGCAACGCCATCAGCAATCGACCACCCTCTCGACGTAATTCCAGCCAGATAGCAAGGGCAAGGCCAGTTGCCATAAACGTCGCCATCACGTTTGGCTGTTGAAAGATCCCGTAAGGGCGATTGGCTTTGGTGTCATAGCCAATCCAGTTACCTGGCGTCAACAGGTAGAACTGCACCAGACCCAGCACTACCTCCATCGCGATCGCAATCAGGATGAGATAGAGCAAGCGATCACGCTGCGCCTTATTAAAGCACCATTGATAGAGTCCAAACAAAAACAGCAGACCAGCAAAAAGACCAAGCAATCTGGGAATAGCATAATCCTTGAGTGCAAAACCAGGATAGAGCATCGGGAGCAGTAGCAAGAGAGCCCCTATCCATAAACCTGCTTGTAATGGAGAGAAGAGCAAGCGCTGACGTAACGTCACCTGCCACAATCCCAATCCAATAGCCAACGAGGCAAACACCCATCCCCATGCGTTAAAGGGCAGATACAGCCCTGCACCTCCAGGGTTATGCATAAAAAAATGCATGCCCAACAACCAATAAGCGATACAAAGTATGCCAAACAAAACACGTAAGTATTTAATCATCATGCATTCCTAGCATAATTCTGCAGATTGCCATATCTCTTGGGTAGGTAATAAAAGGGCGAGCAGTTTACAACTGCTCGCCCTGTTTGATGAAAAAAGATAGGCTCTATGCAACTTTTGATTACTATAGCTCTGTCAAGCCGTAAAGACCATTCTTGCGGCTCAACATCTGGCCTCCATCCCGTGTCAAAGGAACCCATCCAATGCTTCCTTTCGCGGTTGTTGGCTTGAGCAACATCAAATCAAACGGTATCGTGACATAAATTCCTTTGGTAAAGCTACCTTCACCATACTCGTCTGCAGAAACATTGGTAAATGTTGCATACCCCCCCAAGACAACACCCGAATCAAACCGTTTTGAGAAGTCGAATGTAGCGCCTTTATCACCAGCCAAATACTGACCTACGGAGACTTTAGCGGTGACATTACTCATGAATGGTAACTGCCAATACGCAGTAACATGTCCTGTCATTACATCGTAATCAGCCATTTTCAGGGTGTTGTGCCAGTCTCGTTGTTTTACCCAGTTGGCATCAACGCCAATGGCCCAAGTTTTGCCATATGGACGATAGAGTACCTCACTGCCAACACCGGCATACATCATCTCCAGATATCCCCCATAAGCTTGCCCGTACCAATCTTGAGCAAGTGGTTGCATATGGGTTAACTGCAAGTTGTTGAGTAATACATTAGAAGAATCGACATACTCACGAATCCACGTCCGAACCCGTGGTAAGGCAGCGCCATCTGGAGGAGGAGCTTTATAATTGAACTCATCGTAGTTATTAACCAGATTAACAAACAGCGTACTTTGCAAACTGTTGTTTTTATTTATACGCCAATCAGCATTTGCATTAATGCCTAACTGATACATATAGAAAGACTCAGCACCACCAAATGATTGCGTTAGGTCTGGGTCAAAAGAGTATGAAAATGACTTGCGCTCAGATGAGTAGATAGATTCTCCCTGAATTTTTCCTGCAGCCTGAACCATCGATTTTTCATGTTGTTCTTCTCCCAACACCTGTACCACATTGGCACGACGAACAGATGGGAGATCGATGCGGGTTTCTTGCAACTGGAAGTTCGCCTTACGTTCAACAACATTCAGCTCATCGACCGTACCCGGCAAATAATTTGCGGCTAACAAAGAGGTTCTCTTCATCGCCTCATTCTGATCGCGATACTTGCTCTGCGTGCCGATGACAGTCACAGAATTGGTGGTTGTGTAAAATTCTGTATCCTGCCAACCAGCATTCTCTTTCAAATCGTCAGTTAGCGCCTTCCACTTCACATCAGTCATAGTGGCTGGAACTTGGTCAGGCTGATAAATGGGTCTCGGCTGATCAATATGAGCGGGTTTCATATCATTAAAGTTAGTCCGAAAAGTCACCCCCCACATCAAGGTGTTTCCTCTCTGCCAGCTTAGATGGCTATCCATATTCTCGAAAACTCGGTACACAGCCCCGACATTCCAAGGTGAATCTTGATAAATATGGCCAGCGAACTCCTTGCTATAATCATTGCCATCATATTCCAGCTTCAACCTGAGTGGCTGCCATGGTGTTTGATACTCAACACCGCCAAAGAGTGCTGCTGGCCCATGAAACAGGCTATCAAACTCAAACTTACCACCATTACCAGAGAAGCTATTATTTCTTTGACACCAGCTATCTTTATACTCACAAAATGGGTTTTTAACATTACCACTTTCGGCCATATTTCCCCAGCCGATACCGATAGTAAAATCAAATGGTCCATACCGCTTGCTGGCCGTCACAAATTCACTATCAAAGAGACCGGTCCCCATTAGATCTCTAAAGCCAACTGAAACCTGTGGCAGATAGTTAGATTCTTGCCAAAGACGAAACTTGAAATCCATCCCTTTGTCTTTGTAGGTTTGATCACCACTAAAATCTTCGTAGGGACTGTACTTTTTTGTTCTTACATCAGTATATCTCAGTGTTGCTTCAAACCAGTCGAATGGCTGCGCAGAGATAGACCATCGACGATATTGGTCATTATCAACATAGTTGGCACTGAACTCACCTGTTTTAGCCATTCGTGCGGTAGGCATTTGAAGCAGACCCACACCACCGAAATCACCTTGTGAAGGACCATAAGGATCAATAACAGACTCTGCAGAACAAACAGCTCCTGAAACAAAGATCGCAATATATTTCAATTTAGGCAGCATTATTCTGGTACTCGATTAGCAAGCAGACTGGCAATACGAATATTGATATCTTTATATTGCTCTGGAAGGATTTGGGGATCAAAACCGACAAAGAGCGTAGCACCCGCCATAGGTTCACGATGCAGTTTGTTCCAATTCGCAACAGGAACCTGGCTGATAGAACCGTCAGGCTGGATCAGAAATGCTTCATACTGCGCAGCGCCAGCCAACAAGCGGTAATCCTGCCAATAGCTTGCCAAACTGGCACCAGGCTGAAGTGGCTGTTTACTGCGACCGTTAATCAGTCCCACGAAGTAGATAAAATCGGGCCTTGAAGCAAGGAAAAGGGTGTACTGCCCTTTTAATAGTGGATTACCATGCGGGTCAATTCTGGACTTGGCAGGATCTAATGCGATTGACAAACGGCCACTGACAGGAACTTTGTCCAGCTCTTGTAGTAACTGTTGCGTTGACTGGATCAATGAACCTTTGTCACCTGCTCGCATCCAAAGTACTTGAAGTGCTTTAATATCCTTGAGCAATTGCTCTTTAGTCATCTGAAATTCCGCTATGGTCTTTTCATTCGCAATTTGTGCAGTACGCCAATAGATATCATCTGGTAATTGAACATTAAATAACAGGTCTGCAAGTCTGGCACCATCATGCAACTCAATCTTCGCTGTAGCATGACGCTCAAAAATCACGTTTACATCAGCTTGAGCCAAAGCAAAAAATGGTATGAGACCGATCGTCAGGTATCTTTTCATAATGCGTACGGCTTTAATATTGTCATTTCAATCACCGGTAATTCCGGCCCCAATTGCTGCTGGCTTTTTAATACTCTGCTCGTACTAGGCTCAAACCAATAGTAGTTATGCCAAGAGTTCTGGTCATGTCCAACACTGACCAACTCATCAATCAACATAACATCATGTGTTTTATCAAGGATTAACAACTTTTCTGGAACAGCAGATATAAACTTAGCCCGCATGTCATATCCACTCAGATAATCCTTTTCCCATTCGGCAGTATACTGCCAAGACATAGCATCCAGGTTCAAAGATATATCGGGTACATTTACCATTTTTTTCAATGGATCAGGCCAAGATGATGCCACTAAATAGAGATCATTTTCCAAACCCACCGTCTTGTGTAGCCGACCTGATTTGGTAACAAAAAGCTTATTATCAGAGCTCACCCAGCTCAATGAACCATCAGGATCTGCAAACGCAAGCACAACCAATGCCTGTGGATTATCACCTACTCGCAGATAGGCGCTCGCATAAGGTAATTCACGTATTTTTTCAGACGTAACCTCCACATCATCCATTCCCAAAAGGGCATAGCGGAGAGTTGCATAGGTATCTGAACTGGTGGCGGAACAGCCACTCAAGAGTAATAACCCCAAAGACATAAACAAACGAAGAGAAAACATAGATGGGTTACTCAGTGGAATGGGAAAATAATTGCAAAGCGACAAAAATAAGGCTGCCAATGTGGCAGCCTTATTACAATATCAAACAACTTATTTAGTAGCAGTTGTTGTGTTAGTGCTGGTACTGGTGGAGTCGTCATTGGCATTAGCAACAACAACAGCAGCCAGAGCCGCTGCACCAACGCCCACAGCAACCAGAGTGGTAGTACCTACAGCGGCAGTACCTGCTACGCCAGTGGAACCAGCCGCAGTACCTGCAACTTCTTCAGCTGCAAATGCATTTGAAGAGAGAACCAACATAGCAGCCAGAGTCAACGCTGATTTTTTCATTACAAATTTCCTTATTTAAACATGACTTAAAGTACTAACAGGATATCTTGAAACAGAGCAATTAGCCAGTGTGAGTCGCTCAGATGAGCCCTCTCATCAATGATGAGGTGAACGACCGATTCCATGGCGAACCAGTACAATCATAACGCCTAGCATTCCGCCAAGCAGTGTCCCCAATACTACAATCAACGCACGTTTGGGTTTTGCCTTTTCCTCGGCAACCACGGCAGGATCAAGGGTTTTAAAAACGTACTCTTGATTCACTTCAGTCAACATCAAGGTTTTGGTCTGATCCTCTATCAGTTGATAAAACACCTTCTGCATATCTGCGACCGGGGTTTTCTCAAGCTGTGCTTTGAGATAAGCAATGTTACGCGTCGCATCAACTTGATCACGCAGCTTCATGGCCTCATTGAGGTCGGCCACCAACCAGTCAACCCATTGCTTCGCAGACTCGGGAGAGTAGTACT
>NZ_CAWNZT010000381.1:0-1213 GCF_963878965.1 Aeromonas sp. HMWF015
GGCCGCAGCCAACTCTACACTGACCAGACCATCTGCACCTTCCTGATGCTCAAGGGAATTTTTAGCCTCACTCTGCGGGCCACCCAAGGACTACTCGACTCCCTGTTCGAGTTGATGAACGTACCGCTTTGTGCCCCGATTACAGCTGTGTCTGAATCGCCCCTACTTTCCTAGACAGCCCCCAAAGGGACGCATTACCGACCTGGTTATGTTAGTACCGATGTAAAAATGACCCACATGCCAATGTAAATGGGACCCACCTGGGGTAAAACTGGCAGCTTTAAGCGAGCTGCCGATGTTAACATTGGATTTAAGAGTGGAGATTGCAGTTCTTCTTCGGCAAGGCATGTCCATCCGTGCTATTGCCCGTCATTTAGGTTGCTCCCGAAAAACTGTCCGGCGGTATATCCGGATGGGCGATGCGGCATCATCGTCTCACTATTCCACAAGGGCACCACGCCCAGGGAAACTCGACCCGTTCAAGTCGTATATCAACGAGCGTATTGAGGCTGCCAGGCCACACTGGATCCCCGCCAGTGTGATGCTTCAGGAGATACGCGAACGCGGCTATACCGGTGGCTACAGCATGCTGACGGCCTATCTGCTCCCATTAAAACAACCGCCTGTTGAACCGGTTGTTCGCTTTGAGACCGCGCCAGGCGAACAGATGCAGGTTGATTTCACTATCGTTCGTCAAGGTGCTAACCCCCTGCTGGCATTCGTTGCCACATTGGGCTGGAGCCGTGCCACTTACGTTCGCTTTTACTCCTGTCAGGATACGGCTGCGTGGTGCGATGGGATCGAGTATGCGCCGAGCTTCTTTGGCGGCACTCCCCGGCATCTGCTGTTTGATCATGCCAAGGCCATCATTTTGGAGCGTGATGTCTATGGTGAAGGCCACCATCGTTGGAATCCCACACTGCTCGCGCTTGCTGAGAAGTTCGGCTTCACCCCAAGGGTCTGTCGGCCTTATCGCGCCAAAACCAAGGGCAAGGTCGAACGCTTTAATCGGTATCTCAAGGAGAGCTTTGTGGTACCGCTGGCGACGACATTCAAGCAGTCTGGCATGCTACTGGATGTTGATTCTGCCAATGCCCGCGTGGGGACATGGTGTAGTGGTCAACTAAATCCGGACACTTGGTTAGGCCGTTCTTCGGCTTTTGCTGGCGGTATCCCGTCATTGTGGTGATGTGAACGCCGCCAGTTGTAGTAA
>NZ_CAWNZT010000382.1:0-4177 GCF_963878965.1 Aeromonas sp. HMWF015
GGATGATGGAGGGCTTGATCAGGATGTGACGGGCCTTCACCTCGGTCTGCATCACTTGCTGCTGACCCTTGGTGTCGAACACCTTGACGATGTGCAGACCGGCGCCGGAGCGCAGCGGGCCGACGATGTCGCCCTTCTTGGCACCCTGTACCGCTTCCGCCATCAGGGTCGGCATCTCTTGCGGGCTCATCCAGCCCCAATCACCCCCTTCCAGCGCCTTGGGACCGTTACTCTCGGCAATGGCCAGTTTGCGGAAGTCAGCGCCCTCTTTCAGCGCGGCCAGAATGCGCTCAATTTTGCTCTTGGCTGCATCCAGCTGGGCGGCAGTGGGGTTGTCCGGCAGGGCAATCTGGATATGGCCGACGTGGTATTCGTTCTGCTGTTGACCCTGTTTCTTCAGGATCTCTACCACCTGCTTCACCTCCTGCTCGGAGATGTTGATACGGCGGCGCACCTGGTTGCGGCGCACCTCGTTCATCAGGATCTCGCGGCGAACCTCTTCCCGATACTGGGCATAGGTCATCCCTTCACGGGCGAGCTGGGCGCGCAGCTGATCCAGGGTCATCTTGTTGTCGGCTGCGATACCCTGAATAGCCTGTTCCAGCTGGGTATCGCTGATCTTCAGCCCCTGGCGCTCCGCCAGCTGCAGCTGCAGACTCTCCTGGATCAGGCGGTCGAGTGCCTGTTTGCGCAGGGTGGCATCGTCAGGCAGGGACTGGCCGCTCTCCTGAGCGGAGAGTTTTACCTTGTTGACCAGTGCGTCCTGTTGGCTGGACAGCACCACGTCCTTGTTGACCACGGCCAGAACCTTATCCATCAGCTTGGGCGCAGCCAGTGCGGCCTGGCTCATGGCGCCGAACATTCCCGCGGTCAGCAGGGCAATCAGGGTCTTTTTCATATCCATCTCTCAAGGCTGGGCCAGCATCATTGCTGGCCTTTCAGATTAAACGGGCGAACATAGGGCAGCAGCTCGGTATCCAGGGTGACGCTGCGGCCACCAGTACCCACGCTGCCAAGGCCCTTCATTTCAAACTGCAGACCAATGACTTGTTCCGAAGTGGGCCTCAGAGTGACGTTGTCAGGCTGATTGTGCCACTCCAGGCTCATGTTGATGCTCCAGCAGCAGGAGTCGTATTTGACACCGATCTTGCGGTCAATGTTCACATCCTGCTTGATATCACGGTAGTAACCGCCATACATCTGCCACTGATCGGCGATCGGCGCCATCATCACCAGACCTACCTGGCTCAGATCTTCTGCCAGCGCCGGGTTGGTTGGATAGCGATAGTCCAGGTTGCCATCCTGGATATAGCGGTAGTTGAGCTGGGTGGTCAGCTTGCCAGTCCGGTATTCGACCGCACCGTTGCCAGCAGTAAACTCACCCTCGGAGGTATCGTATTGGGTTCCTGCATGGGCAAACCACTCATCGGTGATCCGGGCATCCCCCTCGAACGAGAGCAGGGAGCGGGCGTTGGTACTTTCCGGATCGGACGAGTAGAGGCGCACCTTGGGTGGTGTCATTTCGAAGGCCTGGGCCACCGCCAGACGCAACCGTTCATCACCCACATTGTCATAGACCCGGCTGGTCAGGCCAACGGTGACCCGGTTGGCATCGCTGATGCGGTCAAGACCGGCAAAGCGGCGATCACTGAACAGGCTGTAGTAATCCTGACGGGTGGTGGTGGTGTCGTAGATCCCGATCTCGTCCTGATTTTTGTAAGGGATATAGAGGTACTGGAACTCGGGCTCCAGGGTCTGGGTGCCCTTGCCATCATACCAGTCGAGCGGCCGATCGAAGTTGACGCCCCCCTTGAGGCGGAAGGACGGCAGAGTACGGGTAATGGTGCCCTCTTTCAGGGTCAGCTGTTTGCTGTCTGCATCGGTGAAGCGGCTGCGGTCCTGGCTAACCAGATCCTTGGGTATCTCCTGGTTGTAGGAGGTAAACATCAATTTGTACTGACTGGTCAGGTAGTAACCCGGCGCATCCACCAGGGGCACAGTCAGGGTGGGTGCCAGATGCAGACGGGTGGCGGTATAGCGCTCACCGGCTTGCTGGATGGTGGCACTGCCGCTGTTATAGCCAAACTTGGTCAGTTCACTGTTCCAGGCCAGATCGAACCACTTGCCCTGCTGGAAGTAGTTGTAGTCGATACGCGGCAGCATCTCGTGGGGTAGCAGCGCATACGGACTCAGGATCTGGTAGCGGCGCACCTCGGAGGTGAGGTTCCAGTTGTGCTGGTAGTAGCCGGCGGTGAAGGATTGCTGCAACTGGCTGTCGACCTGAGTGCCCACTTGTGGGCTGAAGTCGTTGAAGTAGTTGTAATCCTTGTCGCGCACCTGGGTGTAGTCGATGCCAAAACGCAGGCTGCCATCCATCAGGGCGGAGCCGTGGCGGACGTTCATCAGGTAACGATGGCCATCGGAGAGGTACGGAGTCCCTGTCGAAGGGTTGGTAAAGCTCGGGTTGCCAGCATCATACTGCTTGTCATCCCTGAGGCTTTCAAAATAGAGGGTGCCGGTGTGGGCGGGGTCCGGCATGTAGCGGAACTCTACCTGCTCCATCAGGCCGCGTTTGTCCATAAAACGGGAGGTGATGGTGGCATCATAGTTGGGGGCAATGTTCCAGTAGAAGGGCTGGGTGATATCCATGCCGTTGCTGGAGCTTTGCTTGTAACCCGGGTAAAGCAGACCGGTCTTCCGCTCATCCTTGATGGGGAAGTTGATATAGGGGAAGTAGAACACCGGGTAGTCATAGAGCCAAAGGCTGGCGTTCCAGGCTTCGCCGAACACCTCCTTCTGGTCAATGTCGATGCTGCCCGCCTTGAGGGTCCACACTTCCTGACCGGGGGGGCAGGTGGTGTACTGAGCCCCCTCCATGGTGATGTTCTGGTTGTTGTTGGTCATCACCACGCGCTTGGCAAAGCCGCGCACCGGTGAGCCATGCACCTGATACTTGCCCTCTTCCAGTTCGGAGTTCTTGGTATCCAGGTTGGATTTGAGGGTCTTGTCGCTGGTGACGGTCACCTGACCGTCGTTGTAATAGATGTTGCCGATGGCGATGACATCCCGGCTCTTCTGGTCGAGCTGGGCATAGTCGGAGTCAAACTTGCGAACACCCTGACGAACCTTGACGTCACCTTCATAGACGGCGGTGCCGCCCTGTTTGGCTTCGAGACGGTCAGCATCAACCTCGACCGGCTGTGCGTTGGCATCCTGATCCGATGCAGGCTTCTCTATCTTGGGAACATAGTCATAGCAGAGACTATCGAGAATGCCGGTGGCTGGCGGCGCTTCGAACGGGGCCGCCTGCACCATCATTGGGGTGAGTGCGGGGGCCAGGCTGATAGTCAGGGCGATGGGATAGCGGCACCCCAGTGTCCATTTTGTCATGTGAAAGACTCGTGCAATCCGTGATAGATACGGTTGATCCAAGGCATGCATTTTACGACAGGTTTCATCGAGTTGACATTGCATGTCATTGCTTTATGTTAGCCGGCAATGATAAAGCATTATTGCGGCCAGGGCTAACAGCCAAGTGCTGCTTTCCACCTTGGTCCTCTACTTATGCACGATCGCGATTCCCTGCTATTGCAGTGGGCACGCCGTATTTCCGGTGATGCCAATCTTCAGTTGACCCTCATTTCCGGTGATGCCAGCTTCCGCCGCTACTCTCGTGGTGGTGGTCTTGTGTGGGTGGATGCCAATCCGAAAACCGAAAAAAATCATGAGTTTGTTCGTAACGCAGCGGCCTTGCAGGCGCGTCAGCTGTTGGCGCCAGAGGTGAAGGCTGTGGACTACGAACAGGGTCTGCTGGCGGTCAGCGATCTGGGTGATACCCAGCTGATCAGCTGCCTGAACGAGCAAAATGTGCTGGCATGGTATGGCAAGGCGATCGATCTGTTGCCAACTCTGGGGTCGGTGGATCTGGCGCTTGAGCCCTTCGATGCCGCCTTTATGGCGCGGGAGAACAGCATTTTCCCCGAGTGGCTGCTTGGCCATCATCTGCAACTGACCCTGAGCGACGAAGAGCAGCAGTTGCTCGATGAGACCTTTGCCTGTCTCACCGCCTGCAATCTGGCTCAGCCACAAGGGGTGATGCACCGTGACTTCCACAGTCGCAACCTGATGGTGTGCGGCGGAAACACTCCTGATACCAGCGAACTTGCCATCATCGATT
>NZ_CAWNZT010000383.1:0-1481 GCF_963878965.1 Aeromonas sp. HMWF015
GGTAGAGGGCCAGCGCCTGTCCTCCCGCAACCAGTAACAAAACAAGGGAGGATAGGGTGGCGTAATGGGCGATTTTCACGGGGTAATTCCTGTCAGCACAGACCATGGGGGAGCGTGGCCAGAGCCTAAACAGGGATGATGGCGTTTTTATGACAGCAGGGTCAGGTAGCCCTATCTTGCCGGTTTAACTGGCTCGGGATACCTGAGCGCTGTTGCGTTGGCCCAGCATACCGAGCAGGGCGCCTCCCATAATAAGTGCACCGGCCAGCAGATGGCGCGAGGTCAGCGCTTCTCCATTGAGCAACACCAGCAGCAAGGTGCTCAGCAGCGGTGTCAGGTAGGCAAGGGCACCGATCCGGCGTGGATCGCCGTCTCGCAGTGCCAGATACCAGGTCACAAAGGCCGCCCCCATCGGGCCCAGCGCCAGCCCGATGATGAGGCTCCAGTCACTGGTGGGGATCTGCGCGAGTGGCAGGGGCCCCTCCAGCAGACGGGCGAGCAGCAGAGCCAGCAAACCAGCGGGCAGGCAGGCTGCCGCAGTGACCACGGCAGGGGCTGGTGGCAGACGGCGTGATAGCACCGAATAGGCCCCCCAGACGACAGCTGCACCGAGCGCCAACAGGTATCCCGACAGATAGGCCTGCTGCAGTTGCAGCTCGCCATTGACCATCACCAGCATGGAACCCGCCAGACCGAAGGCGCCAGCCAGCAGGTGACGGGCATGGAGTGGATGGCCGGGCAACAACAGCGGGGTGAACAGAATGATGCAGAGCGGCCAGAGGTAGTTGATGAGGTTTGCCTCCAGCACCGGGGCATGGCGAAAGCTCATAAAAAGCAGCAGATGGTAGAGTAGCAGTGCCGTAACCGTCACCAGCCAGGTAATAGGGCGAGCACGCCATTGGCGCCAAAACGGCAAGGCCCCAACCCCGCAGAAAAACAGCACCAGCCCGACCAGCACCAGTGGTGACACGCTGGTGACCCGTGACGTCAGCGCCGCCAGTGAAGCCCACAGCATAATGGTCAGCAAGGCAAAACCGGTGGATCTATCCCACCAGGAACATCCGGACATCCAACACTCCTTTGCAAGATGAATGAGCAACAGAAAAGTGTGCAGTCTAACAGAGTGACAACCGACAAACAGTTTCGAGGCGGGCGATGACTTGCAAGTTGGTTGTTCTGTCCGAGCATGCTTAGCTAGTGGAAAATTAGCACCGGCAAGGGATTGAAAGCTTGCCCTGCAAAGAGGAAATGATTATTTAGAGCAACTTCTTGCTCGTTGGCTGGTTATTTATACTGATTGGGCAAGCAATCACGATTAAATACACTGCCCTAGGCAATTTATTGCGTGTTTGTGCATTGAACAAGAACTGGTGGAATGTAAGTGTTTGATAAATAATGGATAAAAAAGTGGCATGGTCGCTGCTAAAAGGTTGGTCGAGTGCTATCTCGTTTAACCAATCTATTTAGGAGCATACCCATGC
>NZ_CAWNZT010000384.1:0-11296 GCF_963878965.1 Aeromonas sp. HMWF015
TGATTGCACGGTTAGCCAAACCACCTATGGGAAGTTTGCACGGTTCGAAGAGTAAAAGCGGCTTTCCAGGCACCGGACGGTGTTATGGTCGGTTCAAAATATGTTCAAAACTCACCTAAAAAGCGGTTTTGAATGCGTGTAGTAGCATCGCGTTGATTCATATGGGAAGGCTGCACGATCGAGAATGGACTATGTGGGAACGCTGCACGATAGCAGAAACCCGTGAGCGGCCTCTCAATATGCTGTTTTAGTTACTTTTACCCCAAGCGGCCCCCGAAAAGCCACTAACATATTGAAGATAATAGATTATTTACATTCTGCATCGGCAAGTAAGCCGGTTCGGCAAACAATAAAAAGCCCGGGTTCATCCCGGGCTTTTTATTGTGCGTTTTTCGTCCGCAAACCTAGAGGCGACGCAGGCACCACATGAAGTAAGCGCCCCCTAACAGGGTGGAGACCAGACCGACCGGCACCTCCTGCGGGAAGAGGATCTGCTGACCGACCCAGTCAGCCGATACCATCAACAGGGCGCCGGAAGCGGCGGCCCCAAGCAGGTGCCAGCGTGCCCGCACCAACCCCATCAGCTTGGCCATGTGTGGCGCCAGCAGACCGACGAACGAGAGCGGCCCCACCACCAGGGTGGCGCTGGCAGTGAGCACGGCCACCAGCAGCAGGATGGCGAGCTGGGCACGGTTGAGGCGAATGCCGAGTGCGGTGGCTACCGCCGCCCCCATTGGCAGCAGATCAAGCCAACGGCTCACCAACAGGCAGGCGGCCAGCATCAACAGCGCCAGCCCCACCAGCCCATAGGCCACCGGCAGAGTGACGTAATAGGTGGAGCCGGACATCCAGGAGAGCAGTTGCTGCACCCGCATGTCACCGTTGGCCAGCGCAATGGCCTGCAGCGGCTCAAACAGTGCCGTGATGGCGATGCCGGAGAGCAGGATCCGCTCCGGCTGGAAGCCCTGCTTGCGATTGACCAGCACCAGCAGCAAGAGACAAGCGAAGGCCCCGATCAGGCCGCCCAGCAGCATTATGGGCAACGGCAAAGCTGGCAGCAGTAAGGCCGTCGTTATCACCCCCATAAAAGTGCCGCCGCTCACCCCCAGCAACTCCGGGCTCGCCATCGGGTTGTTGCTGACCCGCTGCAACAGGGTGCCCGCCAGCGCCAGCAGCACGCCAGCCGCCCCCGCAGCCAGAGTGCGCGGCAGCCGCCACTCCAGCTGGGCCTGCCAGCTTGGCCAGCTCCAGCCCGCCATTCCCTGCCCCAACAGCAGGGAGGCGACCACGGCCAGCAGCAGCCCGACCAGCAACAGGCCAATAAGGCGAGCCGGAGCCGGATGGCGAGCCACCAGCAGGCCGGCGTTTGCCTTAGGCGTACCCGACTTGAAACCCAGGCGCGGGATCAGCCAGAGCAGCAGCGGCGCCCCCAGCAGGGCGGTCATGGCGCCGGTGGGGATCAAGACTGGCCAGAAGCGGCTCAGGCTCTGCAGCAACAGATCGGTCGCTGCCAGCAGCAGGGCGCCGAGGATCGGTGCCCACAACAGCCGCTGGCCGAGCTGGCGGATCCCGAGCAGCCGCACCATGGCGGGTGCGGCCAGCCCGATAAAGCCGATCAGCCCCACCATGCTCACCACGCAAGCGGTGACAAACACCGCCAGCCCAAGTCCGGCAAAACGCAGATGCTGAAGGGAGACCCCCAGACTGCGGGCGCTGGCATCATCCAGCTCCAGCACCGCCAGCGGGCGCACCAGTACTGCGGCCAGCAAAGCGGCTGCCAGCAGGCGGGGTAACAGGTAACTCACCCCGCTCCAGCTGTTCTGCACTAGCGAGCCACTGCCCCACACCAGCAAACCTTTCAGCTCCTCCTGAAAGAACAGCAAGAGCCCCATGCTGATGGCCGCCAGATAGAGGTTGATCACCAGCCCGGCAAAGACGATGACCACCGGATTGAGCTGACGACGCCAGGCCAGGGCAAACACCAGTGCCATCGCGAGGCTGCCACCGGCCATGGCGATCCACTCCCGCCCCAGCAACAGCCAGGAGGGGGCAAACAGGGTCACCATCATCAACGCCAGTTGGGCGCCGGAGGCTACCCCCAAGGTGGTCGGTGATGCGAGCGGGTTGCGCAGCACCTGCTGCATCAGGGTACCCGCCAGCCCGAGCGCCGCCCCGGCCAGCAGGGTGACCGCCAAGCGGGGCAGCCAGCTGAAATGCACCACCGCTTGGCTGACGTCATTCAGATTGGGGGCGAAGAGGCTCTGCCACCAGAGCGCACCGGGCAGCTGGCGAGCCAGCTCCCAATACGCGAGCAAGAGGGTCAACCCCAGCAGGATCGAGACCGGCCGCAGCAGCGGCGATGTGAGCAGTTGCTTCATCGACCAGCCTCCATACGCTCGGCATCTTGCAACAATGCATCGCTGAGCAGACCGGCGAAACAGCGGGCGGCCAATACGCCGCCAAAACTCCATACCGCAGGCAGATGCAGCACAGGCGCCTGCCGTACCTGCGGCAGATGCTGCCACAACCCAGGCTCCTGCAGCCGTTCGCTCACCCCTACCGGGATGGGATCGACCACCACCAGCCGCGCGGTTGGCAAGGTCATAAACTGCTCGATGCTGACCACCGAGAAACCCCAGTCATTGGTCTGCTCCTGCCAGCCATTACGCAGCCCAAGCCGCGTCATCACCGCATCGAACAGGCTGTGGCGACCAAATACCCGCACATGGCGCTCATCGATAAACTGCACCACCAGCAGGGGCGGCAGATCCGCAGGCAATCCGGCCTGCATACTGGCGAGATCCCGATCCAGCCCGGCCAGCAGCCGTTCGCCCTCGGCGGTTTTGCCCACCATACGGGCGAGGGTCAGGGTCACCTCGTGCAGTCTCTGCCACAGATCGGTTTGCCCATCATAGAGGGCGATGGTGCTCACCGGCGCGATGCGGGAAAGAGTTGGCGCCAGCGGGGCCGCCAGCGGCGAGATGAGGATGCGGTCGGGTTTGAGCTCTGCCAGCAGCTCACGGTTGGGCTGGGTGCGCAGGCCGATATCCACCACTACGGCGGGTAGCCGTGGCTCGCCGACCCATGCCTGATAGGGGCCTGCATCCCCAACGGCCAGCGGCGTCACCCCGAGTGCCAGCAGGGTCTCAGCAATGGTCCAGTCGACGGTGGCGATACGGGGTAGCGCGCTGGTGGCCTCGTTTGTTGCGGATGATTGTGCAGCCTGCAACGGGAGCGCCAGCAGCAGGCTGACGAGACAAGGGGCCATCTTCAATAAAAGGTTCAAGGATGCCCCCGGTCAGACGATGGCGATGGGATGAGCATGAGCCGGGTGGCGAATGACCTCCATCGGGATGCCATAGATGGCGTGCAGGGTCTCGCTGGTCATGAGCCCCTCAGGTTCACCGTGGGTGAGCAGGCGGCCGGAGTGGAGCGCCACCAGCCGATCACAGAAGCGGGAGGCCATATTGATGTCGTGAATGACGATGATGACCCCAAGGTTGAGCTGACGGCTCAACTGCTTGACGAGCGTCAGCACCTCCACCTGATGGGCCACATCCAGCGCGGCCAGCGGCTCGTCCAGCAGGATGAAGCGGCTCTCCTGCGCCAGCAGCATCGCCAGCCAGACCCTGCCCCGCTCGCCGCCGGAGAGGGTATCCACCAGCCGATCGGCAAAGCGTTCGGTATGGGTAAGAGCGATGGCCCGATCGACCTGACGGTGATCCTCTGCCCCCATCCGGCCCAGTAGGCCACGCCAGGGGTAGCGGCCCATCTCCACCAGCTCCCGCCCGAGCAGATTCTCGGCGCTCGGCAGATGCTGGGGCAGATAGGCCACCTGACGGGCAAACTCCCGGTTGCCCCAGTCGGGCAGCGGCTTGCCATCGAACAGGATCTCGCCGTCGCTGAGGGGTTGCTGGCGTGCCAGCAGCTTGAGCAGGGTCGATTTGCCCGACCCATTGTGGCCGATGAGGCCATAGACCTGTCCCTGCTCGAAACGCAGGTCGGTGGGGTGCAGCAGCGTGCGGTCATTGACCGTGAAGCTGGCTGATTTCATCTCGAACATAAGCAATTCCTGTGCTGGCTTGCCGCCAGTCTCATCGGTGCCAGCATCAAGCCGGCACCTCGCAATCCAGGTGGGCAATCGCATCACGGCTCACTTCGGCGCGGCGCGCCCCGGTCAGTTCGGTGAGCTGGCCCTGACGCATCTCCAGCAGACGATCGGCTAGCGGGAAGTAGTGATCATCGTGACTGATAGCAATCACCGTCTTGCCCATCTCCTTGAGGCGAGGCAGCAGCACCTGATAGAAGATGCGGCGGAACTGGGGATCCTGATCCGCAGCCCACTCGTCAAACAGCATCACCTCGCGCTGCTCGGCCAGCGCCAGCAGCAGGGCGACCCGCTTGCGCTGCCCTTGGGAGAGATCGATATCGGCGATAAAGCCATCCTCGATGGTGAGCTTGCTGCCCATCTGCAACCGCTCCAGCCACTCGGCCACCAGCTCATCCTTGGGTTCCGGCCCCAGCAGGTGCTGGAACAGGTGATAGTCGGTAAAGATGGCGGAGAAGAGCGCCAGATAGCCATTGCGATCGGTGACCGGCTCACCATCCAGCAGGATCCGGCCCGATACAGGCTGGTAGAGGCCGGTCAACAGCATGGCCAGGGTCGACTTGCCGGATCCATTGCCACCGATGATGAAGTTCTGCTCCCCCTTTTCGATGACCAGATCGATGGGGCCAACGGCAAAGCCGCCCTCCCCCTGATAGTGAAAGCTCACCTGCTCCAGCTCGATACGCTGCCAGTGGCGGATGGCGGGCGGCAGCGGGAAGTCCGCATCCGGCTCGGCCAGATTGAGGGTAGCGATCTTGTCGAACGCCACCTGAGCGGCAAGCAGGGTCGGCAGGGCGCCAATCCCCTGCAACAGCGGAGTGCGCAAGAACAGCAAGGTCAGCGCAAAGGTAGCAGCCACATTGGTGTTGGCCCAGCCAAGGCCGTTGGCCAGAAAAAAGACCAGACCGATGGCCCCCAGCATCATGATATTCGACCAGTTCACCGCGCTAAGGTGATAGGTGTCGGCGCGGATGATCTGCTGGCGGTAGTCACGGGCATTTTGCTCATAGAGCTGGTGGTAAACGAAGTGAGCCCGCTCGCGGTTGAGCGCCAGCTCCTTGCTGCCAGCGATGATGGCCTGATAGTTCTGATAGAGCCGATCTTCGGCCTGACGCATGTGGGAGAGATGGCGATAAACACGGTTCACCAGCAACCAGCCCACCACCATGGCGACGGTGACCCAGAGTGCGGTCACCCCGAGTAATGCAGGAGAGAGCCAGCCAAGATAGAGGGCAGAACCCAGCGTGAGCACCAGCCCCTGCACCAGCTCAGGCAGGCGCACGAAGGCGATGGTGATCTGGCCGATATCGCTGGAGAGGGAGGCCAGCAGTGGCCCCTGACCAATCTGGCGGATGCGGGCGACATCGGTATCCAGCAGTTGCTTGAGCAGACGGCCGCGCAACCGGTAGACAAAATGGTGACCGAGAGTGGTCAGGGCCAGCTGAGATCCGAGTGTGATCACCAGCAGCAGCACAATCAGGCCGACCAGCTGACCTAGGATCGGCAGCGGAGCACCTATAGATTCGATAAGAGACTGATTGATAAAAGCAATGACGCCAATCCCGCTGACGGCACAGAGCAGACTGAGCAGAGTAATGGTGATAAAGGGCCAACGATATTGGCGATAAACCAGAGACAAGAGTTCCATAACGGACCGGTATTCCAGAGAGATCAGAACAACTGCAGGTGAAAAGAAGGGCGGGAACCCGGTTCCCGCCCGACTTCGATTACCAGCGGTAGTTGATGCTGCCCACTACGCTGCGCGGCTCGCCGTAGTAGCAGTAATAGTCACAACTGGCCACGTAGGTTTCACCCAGCAGGTTGTTGACGTTGAGCTGGGCACGCCAGTTCTTGGCAAAGTCATACCCGATCATCGCATCCCAGACGGTATGGGCTGGCACCTCGGCAGAGCCGTAGATGGGGGTATAGTCCGCATTCACGGCGCCAATACCCACGCTGGAACCGATATAACGCACACCGGTACCCAGCTCCAGACCCGAAGCCACCCCTTGCTGCACCTTGTAGTTACCCCAGAAGGAGGCCTGGTGGCGCGGGATCAGACTGGCACGGCGATCGCCACTGCCGGTGTCGTTGGTTTTGGCATCGGTGTAGGTATAAGCAGCGGTCAGACGCAGCGCATCTGTCACCTGCACGCTCCCTTCCAGCTCAACCCCCTGAGAGGTCACTTCACCCGCCTGGGTCTGCTGGCCGGAACCGGTAGAGACCAGCGAGTTGGTCTGGGCCAGATCGAACAGCGCCAGATTGATGTAACCGTCGAGGAAGGCAGGCGCATACTTAACGCCGGTCTCGTAGAGCTTGCCCTTGAGCGGCTTGTAGGAGTTTCGGGTGTTAGGATCGATCCCCGGCAGCACCTCGAACGACTCGGCATAGGCAAAGTAGGGAGAGAGGCCGTTGTCAGCCAGATACATCAGGCTGCCCGAGAGGGATAGCTCGTGATCGTACTGGCGCTCGTCCTTGCTGGTATTGGTATTGTGGGTCTCCACATAGTCAAAACGGCCACCGGCAGTCAACAACCAGCGATCGTCCCAGCGGATCTGGTGCTGGGCATAGAGGCCGCTCTGGCCCTTGCTGCTCTTCTGGTGAGTGGCGGTCGACTCGTCAAAACCGGGGAAGCCGCTGTAATCTGGGTTCATGGTATTGATGGTGCCCATACCGTAGTTGTCGGCCTCGACCCCTTCATTGACGTGACGCTGCAGATCTACCCCCAGCAGCAAGGTCTGCTCGGTGCTGTCGGTGTTCCAGTAGCCCACCATCTGGTTATCCATGGTGGCACTCTTGGTATTGCCATCACGGTAAACCAGGCCACGACTGGCAGTTGTGCCTTCATAGGTCGGGAAGATATAGGTCTGGCGCAGCAGCAGATCGTTATAGTTGAAACGGACGTTCTGCTTGAACTCCCAGGTCTGGTTGAGCTGGTGGGCCAGCTCGTAACCGGTGGAGATCTGGGTATTGCGGTTGCGATCGTAATCCGGCTGGCTCAGGTTGGTAGAGGGATCAATCTGGCCACCTGATGTATTCAGGGTGCCATAGACCGGGAAGAAGCCGTTGGTCGGGACCCCTTCGTCGTGCAGGAAGCTGGCCAGCAGGGTCAGGCTGGTACGATCCGAAAGATCGAAGGTGACGCTCGGCGCCAGATAAACGCGATCGTTGTAGGTGCCGGTAAGCACACCATCACGCTCTTTATAAAGAGCAACCATGCGGTAGCGGCTGTTGTCGGAGAGCGCGTCAGAGACATCCACCCCGACCTGACGATGATCCCGGCTGCCAAGCTGCAGATCTACCTGCCCTTGCGGCGTGGCGGTCGGCCGCTTGCTGATGGCATTGATCACCCCGCCCGGAGGCGCCTCACCGTAAAGGATCGAGGCTGGCCCCTTCAGCACTTCCACACTCTCCAGACCGAACGGTTCCGGCGTCCAGACGTAATAGCCGGTGCCAAACAACCGGTTGCCATCCAGATAAGAGGCGGCATCGAAGCCACGCACCTTGAACCAGTCGGTGTTGTTGTCGGAACCATAGAGACCGGTCAATACGCCGGAACGGTAGCGAATAGCTTCATCCAGCTGCAACACGGCGTGCTGATCCAGCTCCTCGCGATTAACCACGGAGACGGCGCGAGGGGTCTCGGCCATCGGCACTTCCACCTTCATGGCCGTACCGGTCACCACCATGGTTTCGCTGGCTTTGGGCAGCTCAGCGGTGGTTTGTTCGGCCATCAGCGGCAGGGAGACGAGCAAACCGGAGAGCGAAAGCACGCCGAAGGCGCCCTTCTTGCCGGGTCCTGTAGTGTATTTTTGCGCAATCATATTAAAGTCTCGTTTATCAATGAGTTATGTTGTTTTAATTGTTATTTGTGGTCGTTTGTCACGACATCACCCTGTTCCATGGGCGAATAAAGCAGCGCAATCCTACTACAGGAGCCGTGATCGAATCGATTCAATAATTGCTAATCATTTGCATCTACATTGTTATCTAGCTGCATCGTTGGCAGGATTTCGCGGGAGATGGGAGCCATCAGGAGAGCTATGAGCGGAGAAGAAAATGGAGAGGAATATAAAGAAGCAGAAAAAAGATCGGCAGGATGGATCCGGTGGCATTATCTGACTGGATCCATTATCCCCAAGCTTTATCCATATTTATCCACACCCTTTGGCGGTAGAATCCGGCTTTCCGTTTCTTTGTCTGAAATCAGGATCCATTCCATGGCCAAACTCAATCTCGTCGTCGGCTCCATGCTGGGCGCCGCCGAATATGTCGCAGACCACGTCGCCAACCTGCTGGAACAGGCTGGCCACCAGACCCGGATCCACAACCCGGCCAAGCTGGCAGAGGTACTGGATGATGCGGGATCCATCCTGCTGGTGGTCACTTCCACCCATGGTGCCGGTGATGTACCCGACAACCTGCAACCCTTCGCCAAGGATCTTGCCGAGCAGAATCCGGATCTTAATTCATTGAAATATGGCGTGATCGCCCTTGGCGACAGCAGTTATGACACCTTTTGCCAGGGTGGCAAGACACTGGATCGACTGTTGGCCGAGTGCGGTGCTAGCCGGATCGGCGAGCGGCTCGACATTGATGTGACCCAACACGAGATCCCCGAAGATGCCGCAGAAGTGTGGATCCGCGACTGGATGACGATGATCGCCTGATCTGCATGCGGGAGATCCTGAAAAAAAGCTTGATCTCCCCACTTATCCCCAGATCGACTATCCACCATGTTATTAACAGATTGATCCGGGGGAGTTGTTCTACAAGGTTACCCACAACGCACAGGGTTAAT
Organism: Aeromonas sp. HMWF015; assembly: GCF_963878965.1. Lineage (NCBI taxonomy): Bacteria > Pseudomonadati > Pseudomonadota > Gammaproteobacteria > Aeromonadales > Aeromonadaceae > Aeromonas > Aeromonas sp. HMWF015. The sequence continues at coordinate 8,910 of NZ_CAWNZT010000384.1, forward strand.
GTGCATAACTACGGTGTAAAGCTCTGCAAAACCTATAGTTATCCATGTATTAGATCCAGACCGACAGACCTCTGTGTATAAAAGTCCTGGTTATCCCCTCGTTCACTGGGCCAGGATCCAAGCTTTTCCACAAGCTAGGATCGTCCTTAAATTAATGATCTTTATGATCAAAAAGTGCTTATCAACAGAAAGGGCGGATCCTAATAAGAGATCCAGTAAAAGATCGATCTAAAGATCCTTAAGATCTAATTAGTGGATCCTCCCTTCATACTGAACGTTAAGTAGACGTTCCCCTCAGGACGCGAAACAGATAGAATGTTCCGCCCTTTAGCCCAGGCAAATAAAGATCTTCAGGCGTGCAGATCAAGGTGATCCCAATGCAATACCATGAACAATTTGATGTGATCGTCGTCGGTGGCGGTCATGCCGGAACCGAAGCAGCAACAGCGGCAGCCCGTATGGGCATGAACACCCTGTTGCTGACCCACAATATCGATACGCTGGGACACATGTCCTGTAATCCGGCGATCGGCGGGATCGGCAAGGGACACCTGGTCAGGGAAGTTGACGCACTTGGCGGGATCATGGCGCGTGCCATCGATCTTGGCGGGATCCAGTTCCGCACCCTCAACTCCTCCAAGGGCCCGGCAGTGCGAGCCACTCGTGCCCAGGCGGATCGCCTGCTCTACAAGGCCGTCGTTCGCCAGATGCTGGAGAACTACCCGAACCTGAAGATCTTCCAGCAGGCTTGTGACGATCTGATCATGGACGGGGATCGTGTTGCCGGTGTAGTCACCCAGAGCGGGATCCGCATCAGCGGCAAGACTGTGGTGCTGACGGTCGGTACCTTCCTGAATGGTTTGATCCACATCGGGATGGAAAACTACAAGGGCGGCCGAGCCGGGGATCCTCCCTCGATCGCCCTAGCCCAACGCCTGCGTGAACTGCCGCTGCGCATCGATCGTCTCAAGACCGGTACGCCGCCGCGCATCGATGCCCGCAGCGTCGATTTCTCCGTCATGCAGGAACAGCACGGCGACGATCCGCGTCCGGTCTTCTCGTTTATCGGCGATGCCAGCCAGCATCCCCGTCAGGTGCCCTGCTACGTCACCCACACCAACGAGCGTACCCACGAGGTGATCCGCAATAACCTGGATCGCAGCCCCATGTACGCCGGGGTGATCGAGGGGATCGGCCCGCGCTACTGCCCGTCGATCGAGGACAAGATCACCCGTTTCGCCGACAAGACGGCGCACCAGATCTTCGTCGAGCCGGAAGGCCTTACCACCCACGAACTCTATCCGAACGGGATCTCCACCAGCCTGCCGTTTGACGTGCAGGTGCAGATCGTCCGTTCCGTGCGCGGCTTCGAGAACGCCCACATCACCCGTCCAGGCTATGCCATCGAATATGATTTCTTCGATCCGCGGGATCTCAAAGCCAACATGGAGAGCAAGTGCATTCCAAACCTGTTCTTCGCCGGCCAGATCAACGGCACGACCGGTTACGAAGAGGCGGCGGCACAAGGCCTGATGGCCGGTTTGAACGCGGCCTTGCGTGCCCAGGACAAGGATCCCTGGAACCCGCGTCGGGATCAGGCCTACATGGGCGTGATGATGGACGATCTCTCCACCCTGGGGACCCGCGAGCCTTACCGCATGTTCACCAGCCGCGCCGAATATCGCCTGCTGCTGCGGGAAGACAACGCCGATATCCGCCTGACCGCCATCGGTCGCGATCTGGGTCTGGTGGATGACGAGCGCTGGAGCAAGTTCAACGCCAAGATGGAACAGGTCGAGCTGGAGCGTCAGCGCATGCGTTCAACCTGGATCCACCCGCAACATCCGTCACTGGAAGCGGTCAACGCCCTGGTCAACACCCCGCTGACCCGCGAACAGAGTCTGGAAGAGCTGCTGCGTCGCCCCGAGGTGACCTATGATGCGCTGATGGCCATCGAAGGGGTCGGCCCTTCCGTGACTGATCCTGCCGCGGCCGAACAGGTTGAGATCCAGATCAAGTACGCCGGTTACATCGAGCGTCAGCACGATGAAGTGGAAAAGCAGCTGCGCAACGAGAACACCCTGCTGCCGCTGGATCTGGACTATCGCGAGGTGAACGGCCTCTCCAACGAGGTGAAAGCCAAGCTGAACGATGCCAAACCGCAGACCATTGGTCAGGCTTCCCGTATCTCCGGCATCACCCCGGCGGCCATCTCCATCCTGCTGGTTCACCTGAAAAAACACGGCCTGCTGCGTAAAACCGCCTGAGGAATCCCATGTTGGAAAGACTGAACGGCCTGCTCAAGCAGGCCGAAATTGTTATCACCGATACCCAAAAGAGCCAACTGGTGCAGTTGGTCGAGTTGCTGCACAAGTGGAACAAGGCTT
>NZ_CAWNZT010000385.1:0-13287 GCF_963878965.1 Aeromonas sp. HMWF015
CCTGATGGTGTGCGGCGGAAACACTCCTGATACCAGCGAACTTGCCATCATCGATTTTCAGGATATGGTCATCGGGCCGCTTACCTATGATCTGGTCTCCTTGCTTAAAGATTGCTACATACGTTGGCCGGACGAGGTGATCGATGAAGGGATGCGCCACGGCTTTGCCACCCTGCAACAGGCGGGTCTGCTTGGCGAGCTCGATTATGCCAGTTTCCGTCGTGATGCCGACCTGACCGGCATGCAGCGCCACCTCAAAGCGGCGGGGATCTTCACCCGGCTCTATCATCGCGACGGCAAGTCCGGCTATCTCAAGGATATTCCCCGTACCCTTGGCTACGTGGTGGATGTCTGTCGCACTCATGGTGGTGCCTATCCGGTACTGGCCCGTTTTGGTCAGTGGCTGGAGCAGGTGGTGTTGCCGGGGATCGCCAATGCTGGGGTTAAACCATGAAGGCGATGATCCTGGCCGCTGGCCGTGGCGAGCGGATGCGCCCGCTGACCGACTTGCTGCCCAAGCCGCTGCTGGCGGTGGGGGGCAAGCCGCTCATCGTTCATCACATCGAAAAACTCAAAGCCGCTGGCGTGACCGAGCTGGTGATCAACCATGCCTGGCTCGGCCACAAGTTGGTCGAGAGCCTGGGTGATGGCAGTGCGCTTGGCGTGACCATCCACTGGTCAGCCGAGGAGAGCGCGCTGGAGACCGCAGGCGGCATCGTGCAGGCGCTGCCGCTGCTGGGCGCAGAACCCTTTCTGGTGATCAACGGCGATACCTGGCTCGATCTCGACTATCACACTCTAGTCAGCCAGCCCCTTGGCTATGATTTGGCCCACCTCTGGCTGGTGCCCAATCCGCCCCAGCACCCGAGTGGGGACTTTGCCCTGCAAGGGGGGCGAGTCATGGATACGCCAGCGTTTACCTTTAGCGGGGTCGGACTATATGATCCGGCGGCCTTTGCCGGTCTCGCCGGTGGTGCCCGTAAGCTGGCGCCGCTGCTGCGTGACTGGATGGCGCAAGGGCGGGTGGGCGGCAGCCTGCTCGCTGGCGAGTGGCGCGATATCGGCACGGTCGACCGTCTGCGCGAGCTGGATGACCAGCTCCAGGCCCGCACTCATTAACTTCAAGAGGTCTTGAACCATGCGTATTTGGGGTAAGGTGCTGGGCGCCTTCTTTGGCTTTCTGCTCGGCAATATCATCGGTGCCCTGATTGGCCTCTGGATTGGCCACCGTTTCGACCGTGGCATGGGGCTGCAGGGGGCGTTTCGTCGCGGCCCGAGTCAGGAGCAGCAAGCCGTCTTCTTTCACGCCACCTTCTCGGTGATGGGCCACATCGCCAAGTCCAGCGGTCAGGTGACCGAGCAGGAGATCCGGGTTGCCTCCAACCTGATGGATCGGATGCGGCTGGCGGGCGAACAGCGTGCCCGTGCTCAGGAGTCGTTTCGTCTCGGTAAGGAGGCCGACTTCCCGCTGCGCGAGACCCTGGCCGAGTTCCGCCGTGCCAGTCTGGGGCAGCGCGATATTCTGCGCTTCTTCCTCGAAGTGCAGTTGCAGGCGGCCTTTGCCGACGGACGGGTAGAGGAGGGCGAGCGCGCCATTTTGCACACCATCGCCGACGAGTTGGGCTTCAGCCGCATCGAGTTAGCCCGCATTCTGGCGATGGCCGAAGCGCAGATGAACTTCTTCAATCAGGCCCATGGCCAGTATCAGGGGGGCCATTCCGGTGGCCAGCAGTATCGGCAGGCGGCACCCTCTGCGGATCGCCTCAAGAATGCCTACCAGCTGCTGGGGGTGAGCGAGAGCGACAGCGATCAGGATATCAAGCGCGCCTACCGCAAGGAGATGAGCAAGCATCACCCGGACAAGCTGGCCGCCAAAGGGCTGCCGCCGGAGATGATGGAGATGGCCAAGGAGAAGACCCAGGAGATCCAGCAAGCCTGGGAGTGGATCCGCGAGGCCCGCGGCATCCGGTAAGCGCCAACGTCAGGTTGGAACAGACAATAAAAAAGCCCCGCAGCAGTGCGGGGCTTTGTTTTGCCGTGTGGCGCAGGCCGGGTTATTTGGCCGGAATCGCTTCCAGCACGTGCACCAGCAGTTGCCAGAAACGCTCGACCGCCGGGATATGTACCTTCTCGTCAGGGGAGTGGGCACCGCGGATGGTCGGGCCGAAGGAGACCATGTCCCACTCCGGATAGGCGCTCTTGAACAGACCGCACTCGAGACCGGCATGGATCACCATCACGTTGGGCATGGTGCCGAACAGGGTCTGGTAGCTATTGCGTACCAGCGCCATGACGGGGGAGTCCACGTTCGGCGCCCAACCCGGATAGGCACCGGTGAATTCGCAGCTGGCGCCTGCCAGGGTGAACAGGGAGCGGGTCATCTGCTCGATGCTCTCGCGGCCGGAGTCAATCAGGGAGCGGATCAGGCACTGGACGTACACTTCGCCATCCTGAGTCTTGATGACCCCCAGGTTGGTAGAGGTTTCGGTCACGCCGGGCATGGCATCGCTCATGCGCATCACGCCGTTTGGGCAGGCCATCAGGGCATCCAGCAGGCGCTGCTGCAGGGAGACGCTCATCAGCTTGGCTGGTTTGGCGGCGCTGTTGACCAGCACGGTCAGGTTTGGCTCGGTGGCGGCCAGTTCGGTCTGGTAGATCCCGGTGTAGCGGTCAACCAGCGCCTTGAACTCGTTTACGCTGGCAGCAGGCACCAGCAGGGTGGCACGGGCTTCGCGCGGGATGGCGTTGCGCAGCGTGCCGCCGTGGATCTCGGCCAGACGAACACCCAGCGGCTCTGCTGCTTTGAGCAGACGCACCAGCAGCTTGTTGGCGTTGCCACGACCGCGATGGATATCGCAACCGGAGTGGCCGCCACGCAGCCCTTTCACGGCCAGCTCGAACGCTTCGCCTTCGCTGGCGTCAACCAGCTCGAGCGGGAAGCGGATATTGGCATCCACACCGCCAGCGCAGCCCATATAGACCTCGCCATCCTCTTCGGAGTCGGTGTTGAGCAGAATTTCGCCCTCCAGCCAGCCCGCTTCCAGACCGAATGCGCCGGTCATGCCGGTCTCTTCGTCGGTGGTCAGCAGCACTTCCAGCGGACCGTGCTTGATGGTCTTGTCAGCCAGAACAGCCAGGCAACCGGCCATGCCGATGCCGTTGTCGGCACCCAGGGTGGTGCCACGGGCAGTGACCCACTCGCCATCGACATAGGCATCGATGGGGTCGGTCGCGAAGTCGTGTTTGGTGTCGGCGTTGGCCTGCGGCACCATGTCGATGTGGGCCTGCAGTACCACGGCTTTGCGATTTTCCATCCCCGGGGTGGCCGGTTTTTTGATGATGATGTTGCCGACCTTATCCTGCTTGACCGCCAGACCTTCCCCTTGAGCCCATTGGATGATCCAGGCGCTCAGTTTGGCTTCATGTTTGGAAGGGTGGGGGATGGAGCATATCTGTTCGAAGAAATGCCAAATCAGTTTGGGAGAGAGAGAGCTAAGCTGTGCCACGTCGGGACTCCTTACCAGCACGGAATTAACAGGGCCCCATCAGCGGGCCGGGGAAGAGGATAACGATAATACAGTCAATCACACAAAAATGTGAGCAATCAGCGCAAATCGCAGGCAGCTTGTGCTGGCTGATGGCAACCAGGCAGTACGATCGTCAGGTTCGGACGACGCTGACCGATAGAAAAGAAAAATGTGTGACCGATCTCACAAAAATATTGAATTTAACGCACTGACTGGTAAATTAGTTCCCGTGGTTCGCCACCCGTCAGGATGACGATGAAAGCCTCCAGGGAACCGAAGCAAAGCAAGTGCGCCTCCATGGAACCGAGTGTTCGTTCAAGGATTTGAGCCCGCATTAAAGGTACGTAACTTGTTAAGCAATCAGGAGTTTCAATATGCCAGGCAGCAACTCAACCTATTGGTTTGCCCCCTCTTTGTATACCCAGGGTTTCAGCTACCCTAATCCCTTCGTCACTCGTCGCTAAGACGAGCTGCCCAACCAGGCAGAGGCGAGAAAGCAGCAGGTGCGTGAGGTAAATCCTCCCCCTGCTATTTTTTTATCTGCGATTTGCCGCACAGCCATTAGGACTCGGCAGCAGGGACGGCAGGTTAGTCGTTTGGCGCTCGAGATATGCCGAATGGAGAGGGTGATGCCGATTTTTCCTGTTTTTGGCATACGTTTGCCAGGCATTTTCTCTGCAAACGGTGCTATCATATCGGCCCAACAGCCTGTCCGCGGTTTGGACACATCATCTAACCGATCGCCGGATAAGCCCATCTTGCTTCCATTGTTATCAGATTTGCTGCCGAGGCTTAGCCCTGAGGCAGCCGAAGTGCAATCTGAATTCAGTCGGACAAGGGCCGCCATTTAGTGGCATCCGCAGGGAGAATTGCGGATGTTTTTATTTTAAGTGATTGTTTTTAAATAACTATTCGAGATCGATAACATGCCGAAAAAGTTCTATGTGTCGTGGGACAACCTGCAACGTGAAGCTCGCCGTCTGGCCCGTCGTCAGCTGCCTGTCAGCCAGTGGAAAGGTATCATCGCGGTCAGCCGTGGTGGTCTGGTGCCCGCAGCCCTGATGGCCCGTGAACTTGGCATTCGTAATGTGGAAACCCTCTGCATCTCCAGCTATGACCATGACAGCCAGCGCGAGCTGGTGGTCGTGAAGGCTGCCACCACCGCCGGTGACGGCGAAGGTTGGCTGGTGGTGGAAGATCTGGTGGATACCGGCACTACCGCCAAGGCGATCCGCGAGCTCTATCCGAAAGCCAAGTTCATCGCGATTTTCGCCAAGCCGATGGGCGAAGCGCTGCTGGACGATTTCGAAGTGGCGATCCCGCAGGATACCTGGATCGAACAGCCATGGGATATGGCACTGGAGTTCGCCACACCGATCTGCGACGAAAAGTAACCAGATCGGGATGTGACGCTCGCTGCGTCCATTGGTCGCAACCGGCAATAATGGTTTCACAGGGCTCCAATTTGGAGCCCTGTTTTTTTGTGTATCAATCTGTTGCAGGGTGGCTGATGGGCAGTAAAAGTGGTTAAGATGAGCTATTGCCTGATATGAATGGGACACTATCTTGGACTTGAACGAAGACCTAAACCTGACCGAACAGCTCTTTACCCGCGTCAAGAAGGTATTGGAAACATCCGAGATCTCCAACTCCAGTGCGGCTGATCTGGCGCAAGCCGAGTCAGACGAGATGTTTATCGACGGCTCCATGTCAAAGAGCTGGTATCGCCTGCTGCGCCGCCCCTCCTGGACCTGGCAGGGGGCTGATCCCATCGAAGTGGAGCAGACCCTGGCCCGTATCGCCATGGCGACCGGCGAGCGCACCCACGATTGCTATCTCGATACCATCAAGGGCTATGTGCCCGGCAACTGGATCTACGAGTGGAGCCAGGTGGCTGGCAACTATTTCAAGCAGGGCCGCGAATTGCGCGAGAAGGGGGATGCTTCTGGTGCCCTGAAGCAACTGCTCAAGGCGGTGCGCTACTACTCCATCGCCAGCTATCCCCATCTCAAGGATGACGAGCTGGCGGATCAGGCCCAGCTGCTCGGTAACATGGCCTATCGCGAGGCGGGTCGCCTGTTCAAGGTGCCGCTCAAAGAGATCCAGGTGCCTTTTCGCGGCAAGCATATTCAGGGTTATCTCCACCTGCCGACGACCGAAAAACCGGTGCCGCTGGTGATCATCAGCGGCGGGATCGACTCCCTGCAGCTCGATTTCCTCAACTTCTATCTCAAACGGCTCGAGCCCAACGGTATCGGCATGCTCTCCCTCGATATGCCCGGGGTCGGCTATGCCGAGCATTGGCCGCTGGTGCAGGATACCAGCCGTCTCCATCAGGCGGTGCTCCATTACCTCTCCGAAGTGGCTTGGGTCGATCATCAGCGTATCGCCATGGTGGGGATGCGTCTGGCGGGTAATATCGCAGCCAGACTGGCCTTTATCGAGCCGTTCAAGCTGCGCACCGTGGTCTGTGTCGGCGCCGGGGTCAATCAGGTGTTTACCAATCAGGAGCTGTTTGCCAAGTGCCCGCGCATGATGCGGGATAGTCTGGCCAACCGGTTGGGGGCTGATGCGGCTCAGTGGGACGGCATGCGTACCAAGTGCCAGGTATTTTCACTTAAAACACAAGGATTACTGGGGACTCGCACCTCTGTGCCGATATTGAGTATTGGACACAAGCGAGATTTTATTTGTCCCGAGCAGGATGTACGGGCATTGGCGGCGGCCAGTCGTAACGGCAAGGCCATCGTATTCGACAAACAGCCTTTGCTGGAGGTGTATGACAAGGCACTGGACGAAATCGTCGAGTGGCTGAAACAGCATTTGTGTACCTGACATTGCGCTAAAGAACTGACGCCATCCCGAGGTGGCGCGGCTTGTTTAACAGGGAGGTTAACATGTCTGAAAGAGTGACCTACAAGCGACTGCTGAGGCAGTTTGCTGCCATTGGCCCCTATTTGCGCGAAGATCTCTGCGAAGAGGGGCGTTATCGTTTCGACTGCCTGTCGGTCTGTGTCAGCGCCAAGCCGGCGCCGGACAAACGGGAGTTCTGGGGCTGGTGGCTGGTGCTGGAGCAGGACGATCACCATTTCCGTTACCATTATCAGCTCGGTTTCTACAATGCTGATGGTGAGTGGCTGGACAAGCCGATCCCCAAGAAGCACCAGGTAGAAGTGGAGCGGACCCTCAACCGTTTCTACAAGCTCATCAGCGACAAACTGACGGCTCTGGAGTGTCAGTTAGCGCCAGCTGATCAGGTCACCAATGAGTTGACCGTGACCGCCGCTTGATCCCTGATGCCCGGCGAGCAGCATCCCGCTGTTTGCCGGGCCATCAGTCAGCCATCTCCCCTTCCGCCCGCAATCATCCGGGCCTTTGCTTCATCTCCTCACCCCGGCGTTAATTGCCTTGCAGGGCTCCATGGCCGTGGGTATAAAGATATTCCTTACTTTTTAGCCTTTATGCTCCCATGGAAAACAGAACCATAGTCGTCAAGTTGGGCACCAGCGTGCTCACAGGGGGGTCTTCCCAGCTCAATCGTGCCCATATGGTCGAGCTGGTCAGACAGTGTGCGGCCTTGCACCGTCACGGCCACAGGGTCGTGGTCGTCACATCAGGGGCTATCGCCGCCGGTCGTGAACATCTGGGTCACCCGCCACTGGCGCCAACCCTGCCCAACAAGCAGATGCTGGCGGCGGTTGGTCAGACCCAGCTTATTCGGGTATGGCAGGATCTGTTCAACCTCTACGGTCTGCATATCGGCCAGATGCTGCTGACCCGCGCCGATCTGGAAGATCGGGAGCGCTATCTCAACGCCCGCGACACCATGCGCACCCTGCTCGATCACCGCATTATTCCGGTCATCAACGAAAACGATGCGGTGGCGACCGCCGAGATCAAGGTCGGCGACAACGACAACCTCTCCGCACGGGCCGCCATTCTGGCGGATGCGGATCTGCTGATCCTGCTGACTGACCAGAAGGGGCTCTTTACCGCCGATCCGCGCACCAATCCCGACGCCCAGCTTATTGAAGAGGTGCAGACCATCGACGATACCCTGCGCTCGCTGGCGGGTGACAGTGTCAGCGGCCTCGGTACCGGCGGCATGGCTACCAAGCTGCAGGCCGCTGATGTGGCACGTCGCGCTGGCGTCAATGTGGTGATCGCGACCGGCCAGATGCCGGAGGTGATCGGCCGTCTCGCCAAGGGCGAGCGGATTGGCACCCTGTTCCCGGCGCTGGCCTCCCCGCTGGAAGGACGCAAGAGCTGGATCCTGGCAGGCCCCCCCCCTCACGGCGAAGTGCATGTGGATCAGGGCGCAGTGGCCGCCATGAAGGAGAAAGGCTCCAGCCTGCTGCCCAAGGGGATTGTGGCGGTCAAGGGCGACTTTATTCGAGGCGATGTGGTGCGGATCCTCGATCCCAAAGGCGCCGAGTTGGCGCGCGGTATCTGCCGTTACGACCATCTGGAGCTGGATAAGCTGCGCGGCGTCCACTCGGATCAGATTGAGCAGGTACTGGGCTATGGATATGGTTCAGTAGCCATCCATCGAGACGATATGGTGCTGCTCTAATCAGGGCGGCACGGCATGAACAAAGGGAACCGAGATGAGTCTGGAGAAAATGGGGCAGGCGGCCCGTGAAGCCGCCTATCAGCTGGCTACCATCAGCACGGCGCAGAAAAACCGGGCGCTGGCCGCCATCGCCGACGAGCTGGAGGCGCGAAGCGAGCAGATCCTCGCGGCCAACGACAAGGATATCGCGGCTGGCCGTGAGGCTGGCTTGTCAGAAGCCATGCTGGATCGCCTGCTGCTCAATCCGGCTCGTCTGGCCGGGATCGTGGCCGATGTGCGCAAGGTGATCACTCTGGATGATCCGGTCGGCGCCGAAATGGATAGCCGGGTGCTGGAAAATGGCCTGCGGCTCTCCCGTCGTCGGGTGCCCATCGGGGTTATCGGCGTCATCTACGAGGCGCGCCCCAACGTCACCATCGACATCGCCAGCCTCTGCCTCAAGACCGGCAACGCCAGCATCCTGCGTGGTGGGCGCGAGACCTTCCACTCCAATCTGGAGCTGGTGCGGGTGATCCAGCATGCCTTGGCGGCCTCCGGTCTGCCCGAGGCGGCGGTGCAGTACATCGACAACCCGGATCGTGCGCTGGTCGGCGAGTTGCTGCGCCTCGACCGCTACGTGGACATGATCATTCCCCGCGGCGGTGCCGGCCTGCACAAGATGTGCAAGGAGAACAGCTCCATCCCGGTCATCATCGGCGGGTTCGGTATCAGCCATATTTTCGTCGACGAGAGTGCCGATCTGGTGCGCTCTCTGGCGGTCATCGACAACGCCAAGGTGCAGCGCCCCTCCGCCTGCAATGCCCTCGATACCCTGCTGGTGCACGAGAAAGTCGCTTCGACATTCCTGCCGCAGCTGGTGACGCTGATGAACGAGCGCAAGGTGACGCTGGTGGCCGCGCCCAACGCCATGCCGCTGCTGACTGGCGCCGACAACTTGTGCGAGGCAGGGCCGGAGGATTTCGATACCGAGTGGCTCGGGCTGACGCTGGGGGTCAAGTTGGTGGCAGACGTCAACGAAGCGCTGGCCCATATGCGCGAGCACAACGCCGGCCACTCCGATGCCATCCTGACCAACGATCTGGCCAATGCCGAGCGTTTCGTCAATGGCGCCGGTTCGGCGGCTGTCTATGTCAACGCCTCCACCCGTTTCACCGATGGTGGCCAGTTTGGTCTGGGCGCCGAGGTGGCGGTGTCGACCCAGATGCTGCATGCCCGTGGCCCCATGGGGCTGACCGAGCTCACCAGCTACAAGTGGGTAGGGCAGGCCGATTACCTCAGCCGCGCCTGATAACCGGTTGTGTCAGATACAAAAATGCCGACCACAGGGTCGGCATTTTTGTTCGCGTGCATCGCACCGATACCACGCTGTGCGCTATTCCTCGGGGTTATTCCCCGTGATAGAGCGCCTTGTCACCGGACTTGAGCACATAACCCTTCCAGGGGAAGAGGATGTAGTCGCCACCCTGCCACGACCAGTTGCCCTCCGCACCTTGACGGGTCAGCAGGTGCTGCTCGCCGCTTGGCAGATGCAATTCGGCCTGCGTCTGGTCGGCATTGAACATCACGAAGGCGCTGCTGGTCTGGCTGGCATCGGTCGGATTGAGCCGGATACCCTGCTCAAACAGGCGCACACATTTGCCCGTCAGCGCTGACCACTGATAGCCCGCACTGCCGATACAGCCGTGGCTGTCGCGATCGCCGCCCACCAGATGTTGTTCCGGTGTACTGCATGCCGCCAGCAGCAGAGAGGCAGCCATCAGAGTCAAGGTGCGCATGGTTACTCCTGCAGATCCCGTTCGATGACGATGTTTGAGAATCCCAACTCTTTGAAGTAGTTCTCCTGGTAATCCTTCACGCTTTTCTTGTCACGGCGACAAACCTGAGCCAGCTGGGCCTCCATGGCGTGAAAACTGGTGAGATCCAGCCCTTCGGCAGCGGCGATGGCGTCGTAGATGCTGCGGAACTTGTCGTTCGCGTAGCCGATCTCTTTGGCCTGTTTTTTATAGGTGTACGTAATCTTAAAGGCCATCTTGCCCTTCCTTCTTCGATTTGGCTTGCTTGCGCTGGACGTAGAGGTAGAGGCTTTCGACCTTCTCCCGAGCCCAGGGGGTCTTGCGCAAGAACTTCAGGCTGGACTTGATGCTGGGATTATCGGTGAAGCAGCGGATATTGATCTGCTGCCCCAGCTCTTCCCAGCCGTAGTGTTCGACCAGCGCGGTGACGATGGCTTCCAGCGTCAGCCCGTGCAGCGGGTTGTTTTTCTGCGAGGCGTTCGGTTGCTCGCTCATGCCTGCTCCGCCAGCTTGGCAAAGGGCTGACCCATGCGGGTGGTGACACCGTTGGCCAAGTGAGGTTCGAAACCGGCCAGCATGCCAGGGCCAAACAGGCAGACCACGGTGCTGCCCAGCTTGAACAGGCCCATTTCGGCGCCTTTCTGCAGGGTAATGGCTTCGTCGCCGGTGTAGTCCCAGCGCACCACCTTCTTCTCTTTGGTCGGCGCAATGTTGCCGGCCCAGATGGTCTCGATGCTGGCTACGATAGTGGCACCGACCAGCACCAGCGCCATGGGGCCGTGCGGAGTGCGGAAGGTGGCGACCACCCGCTCGTTGCGGGCAAACAGGTTCGGCACATTCTCGGCGGTGAGCGGGTTGACGGAGAAGAGATCCCCCGGCACGAACACCATGCTCTCCAGCACGCCGTCCAGCGGCATGTGGATGCGGTGATAATCCTTGGGCGCCAGATAGATGGTGGCGAAGTCGCCATCCTTGAACGGCGCCACCAGATCCTCATAGTCACCCAGCAGTTCGCGGGCGCTGTAGTCGTGGCCCTTGGCCTGGATGATGCGACCCTGCTGGATCGGACCGAGCTGGCTGACGGTGCCATCGACCGGCAGCGCCAGGGTCATGGCATCTTCTACCACGGGGCGGATACCGGGTTTGAGCTCGCGGGTGAAGAACTCGTTGAAGCTCTTGTAGTGGGCCGGGCTCTCGTGCAGCGCCTCGCTCATGTCGACCTTGTACTGCTTGATAAAAGCCTCGATCACCTTGGTGGTGATGTTGCCCGCTTCGGCGGCGGCAAACTTGCCGATCAGACGGGAGAGGGCGTGCTTGGGCAGACAGTATTGACCGGCAATTTTCAGGTTGTCAGTAATGCTCATGTTCATCATCAACGTAGGTTTATTAGGGTCACAGGCGCGCTTGCTGGCGACCGTGACGGGCTTCCTGCATGGTTTCCAGGATGCGGTGATAGTTGTGGAAGCGATCGGCGCTGATGGCGCCCGCGTCGACCGCGGCGCGCAGGGCACAGCCGGGATCGTCCTTGTGGGTACAGTCGCGGAACTTGCAGCCACCCAGATAGTCGCGAAACTCGACGAAGCACCAGGTGATGCGGTCGGCTTCCAGATGCCAGAGGGCGAACTCGCGGATCCCGGGGGAGTCGATGAGATCGCCGCCGCTGGGGAAGTGGTAGAGCCGCGCCGTGGTGGTGGTGTGCTGGCCGAGTCCCGAGTTTTCGGAGATCTCGCCGGTGAGTACATCCAGCCCCGGCATCAGGGCGTTGGTGAGCGACGACTTGCCCACCCCGGACTGGCCAACGAAGATGCTGATCTTGTCGGTCAGAGCGGCTTTAAGCTCATCCAGCCCTTCGCCGCTCTCGCAGCTCACCAGCAGCACCTCGTAATTGAGTTTGCGGTAGGTTTCGAGCTGGCTTTCGATGCGCGCTCTGGCGGCATCATCGAGCATATCGACCTTGTTCAGCACGATGAGGGGGCGGATCTCCACATCCTCGGCGGCCACCAGATAGCGGTCGACGATGTTGGTGGAGAACTCGGGCATCACCGCCGAGACGATGATGATCTGGTCGATATTGGCGGCGATGGGTTTGACCCCGTCGTAGAAGTCCGGCCGGGTCAGTACCGAGTGGCGCGGATGCACCGCCTCGATGACGCCCGCTGTCGCGGCATTGAGGCCGGGACGCCACACTACCTTGTCGCCACAGACCAGACTGCTGATGCTGCTGCGCCGCAGGTTGCTGCGGTGGATGGTGCCATCGACCGCTTCCACGTCTGCGTGCTGACCAAAACGGCTGATCACCACCCCTTCGATGGCGGGGCCAAACAGGGTGTCATCCACCACTGTGGTGTGATCTTTTTGCAGCCGCCGTTCGCGGTTGGCCTGGACGCGCCTTTGTTGACCCAGATTGAGTTTTGCTTTCTTTGCCACTCGATTCGCCAGTTTATGAACAGATCCAAAGCCAGTATGATACATGCAAATTGGCAAAATTCCGCCATTCCTCCCAATAGAGAGAGCAATCATGACAGTCAGCGCGCAGAACCTGGTATGGATCGACATGGAGATGACGGGTCTCGACCCCGAAGAGAACGTGGTACTGGAGATTGCCACCATAGTCACCGACAAGGATCTGAACGTACTGGCCGAAGGGCCGGTCATCGCCATTCATCAGAGTGATGAAGAGCTGGCCAAGATGGACGACTGGAACGTCAACACCCATACCAAGAGCGGTCTGGTCGCTCGGGTCAAGGCGAGTCAGCACGATGAGGCGAAAGCCATTGCCGAGACCCTCGAGTTCATTCGCCAGTGGGTGCCGGAGCGAACCAGCCCGCTGTGCGGCAACAGCATCGGTCAGGATCGCCGCTTCATGGTCAAGCACATGGCCGAGCTGGAAGCCTTCTTCCACTACCGCAATGTCGACGTCAGCACCATCAAGGAGCTGGTACGCCGCTGGCAGCCGGAACTGCTGGATCAGTTCAAGAAGAGCGGCACCCACCAGGCGCTGGACGATATCCGCGAATCCATCGCCGAGCTGCAGTTCTATCGCAGCCACGTCTTCAAGATCTGATTCCCCGGCAAGGGGTTGTCATGCGCTGGCTGCTAAAATCGACAGTTCGGCCAGCTTTTGAGCGAACGCGCGCAACCAGACAAAAAAGCCCTTGCAATTGGAATGACTGCTCTTATAATTCGGCTCCCGTACAGTAGCGCAAGCAACCAAATGCTGTACGACCTGTTTTAAGGTAGTTGCGGGAATAGCTCAGTTGGTAGAGCACGACCTTGCCAAGGTCGGGGTCGCGAGTTCGAGTCTCGTTTCCCGCTCCAATCACTTGTAAATGACATTCTGTTGCGGGAATAGCTCAGTTGGTAGAGCACGACCTTGCCAAGGTCGGGGTCGCGA
>NZ_CAWNZT010000385.1:13297-28831 GCF_963878965.1 Aeromonas sp. HMWF015
TCTGATGATGACACTGGTGCAAACCAGCCCGATGCGGGAATAGCTCAGTTGGTAGAGCACGACCTTGCCAAGGTCGGGGTCGCGAGTTCGAGTCTCGTTTCCCGCTCCAATCTCTCTTCGAAGTTTTCATAATCCCTTTGAATTGCCCTTCACATCGCGCTGCGATGCTTTGTCGTATCTGGCGTCTACTCAGCGTGTCTCCGCCGCCTTCTGTAAACAGGGGGGGCTCTGTGGGCTGATCGAGGCAAGCGGTTGTAACAGGTGGTGGGAGGCGAGAATTGCGGGCAAAAAAGAGGAGGGGCCTTGGCTCCTCCTGCATGATTCACTGGCGCGGGCTTAGACCAGAGTAACGTTTTCAGCCTGAGGGCCTTTTTTGCCCTGGGTCACAGTGAACTGGACTTTTTGACCTTCAGCCAGGGTTTTGAAACCGGTGCTCTGGATGGAGGAGAAGTGAACGAATACGTCCGGACCCTGGGATTGTTCAATAAAGCCAAAACCCTTGGTTTCGTTGAACCATTTTACCTGGCCGGTGCGAATGTCAGACATGTGCTAAATCCTATCAATAACAAAATGAAACTAAGCCCGTGCTGGGCTGCATTTGCCTTGCAAGCAGGGGTTGGCTCATGACTGACCACGTCTCTTTGTCCCAGTAGCACGTAGAACAATCCCTGTCTAAAGCACAAACGATTGTACGTTAGCGCCGATCCTTGTCAATTTGACCCCTTTCGTTTTTTGAACAAGCTAAAAATATTGTGAAGTCAGTAGCTTATTTGAAGATATTTGACTGAAAAAAAACGGGAGGCCTGCGCCTCCCGTTTTTGTTATTCCTTGAGGGCGAACCCTTCGCCCTGCCGGTCGTAGCGGTAAACCGCCTGACCGTAGGAGCGGATCTCCACCCGCTGGATGCGGCGGGTGTCGTCCACCAGGATGAAGATAGAACGGCCCGATTGCAGGCGGGTCAGGGGGCGATCCGGTCCCTCGATTGCGATCAGGCGGCTCAGCTCGGCACCCGGCAACTCGAATTTGCGCCAGATGGAGTAGAGGGTCTCACCCGCCTGCACATCGTGTTGCAGCCAGGTACCGTTGACCTTCTCTTCGGCCGGCTTGGCTGCCGCGGGGGCACGGCCTGCCGCGCCATTACCGACAGTTAGAGCTTGAGCAGGTACGGCCAGCGGCACTTCCAGCGAGCCGGAAGGGGCTGCTTTGGGAGCGGATGGTGCCGGCTCCCAGGCCAGTACCAGCAACCAGAGCGGGATCAGGATCAGCAGACCTATGGTGTTTTTGCGGGGCAGCGGGCTGGACAGCTTGAATTTGCCTGCTTTGGCATCCTGGCGGCGTTGGCCGAGGTTGCTCATCCCTTGGCCAAAACGTTGGCGCAGGGACAGGGTCGCGGCATTGATGCGATGGAGCAGGGATCCTTGTGATTCGTCTTGGCGACGCTGCTGGGCTCGTCTGTTATGGCCTCGTGGGCGACGGTCCGGGGTGGGCACGGCATTTACCTCTCACTACATTGCCTGCCATCAGGCAAATTCGTCGCCTATGGTAAACGGACTCGCCCCCGAGGGGGAGAGTCCTGATGCGGAAAATTATCAGCTGAGACGAAATTGACCCAATAATTGCTGCAATTTGTCGGCCGCCTGACGTAATGCCTGACTGGCTTTGGCCGTTTCGGTCGCATCCTGAGCAATGTCGTTGGCCAGTGCGTTGGTTTTTGACAGGTTGCCGGAGACGGTTTCTGAGACCGAGCTCTGCTCTTCGGCGGCGGAGGCGATCTGATAGGTCATGTCGTTGATGGTGGAGATGGCCTGGTAGATGCTGCCAAGCGCCTCTTCCGCCAGATCCGCCTCGCCCACCGCTTGATGGGTCAGCTGCTGGCTCTGGGTGATGGCGTTGACTGCATTGGTGGAGCTGAGGCGGATCTTCTCTATCAACTCCTGGGTGTTCTGTACCGCCTGCTGGGTATTGCCCGCCAGTTTGCGCACCTCGTCGGCGACTACCGCAAAGCCGCGGCCCTGTTCGCCAGCCCGGGCAGCCTCGATGGCGGCGTTGAGGGCCAGCAGGTTGGTCTGGTCGGCAATCCCCTGAATGACGGTGAGGATGCTGGTGATCTGGGCGCTGTCGTGAGCCAACCCTTCCACCACTTCGGCCCCTTTACCGGCTTCTGCCGCGACCTTGTGCATCGACTGGATCACCTGCTGGAAGCGCTCCTTGCCCTGATCGGCAGCGCTTTGCGCCTGTTTGGCCGAGTCGGCGGTATTGTTGGCGTGGGTGGCGACCTCCTGACTGACGTAGGACATCTCCTGTACCGCGGTCAGCATCTGCTCCATCTCGGCCTGATGATGCTGCAGATTGTTGTCGGTCTGACCGGCAATGCGATCGGTGTCACCGGCGTAGCGGTTCACCTCGCTGGCAGTCTTGAGCACATCCCCGAGCAGCCCCTGCAGTTTGTCGATAAAGCGGTTGATCCCCTTGGCGAGATCCCCCAGCTCATCCACCGAGCGGGTCGTGAGGCGTTTGGTGAGATCCCCTTCACCATCGGCGATGTCATCCACCAGGCTGACCATCTGACGGATGGGGCCTGTGATGCTGCGTGCAATCACCAGCATGGTGGCCAGCGCCAGCACCAGTACGATAACGGCGCCCACCAATTGCTGGGTCACCGCGGCCCGGTTCATCTCATTGAGCTGGCTCTCCAGCTGATCGGCCCCCGCCAGTACCACCTTGTAGGGCAGGGTGACGATGATGGCCCAGTTGCGGCTCATTCCCGGTACCATGATGGGGACGGAAATACGGAATGACTCGTCCAGCTCCTGACGCTGAACTTCCGGTTTCAGGTACTGCTGCCACTGGTTGCCCAGCACCTTACTTGCGCTGCTGCCGAGCAGGCTGGCATCACCGCTGGTGCCGGTGATGACACCGGCGGCGCTGACGATCAGGGTTTCGCCCTTGCCGTCATAGATATTGCTGTTGAGGCTCTTGGCCTGACGGCTGATGGAGTCCACCGCCAGATCCAGCGCGGCGATCCCCTTGAACTGACCATCCACCATGATGGGGGTGGTGATGGTGCTCACCAGCACCTGCTGGCCGTTGATATCCACCTTGAAGGGATCGATGAGGCAGGAGCGTCCTTCCCGTTTCGGGCAGGCGTAGTAGTCGTTGGCCGGGTTGCCGAATTCGTCCGGGTCGGTTTTTTCAATGGAGAGCAGCAGATCGGTACCGATTTGATCCTTGTCGCGATAGAAGTAGGGGACAAAGCGCCCCTTGCTGTCGCTACCGAGCGCACTCTGGCCAGCAAAGCTGCCATCCTGACCGTCGAAACCGTTGGGCTCGAAGCCGGCGAAGGCGCCATAGAGCTGGGGCTCCAGCGCCAGTTGTGCCTTGAGCAGGTCGGTGGCTTGCTGGCGATCCAGCGGCAGTTTGCCCTGTTGTTGCAGGGCGAGGGCGCTGGCCATCTGCTGGGTGTAGGAGAGCCCTTTTTGCAGAAGTTGGGTGATGGTTGCCGCCTCGGCACGGGCATTGGCGCTGACCTTCTGCCATGCCTCCTGCTGCAGCGCTTCACGGCTGGAGCTGATGGTGAGTTGTTGGGTCTGTTTGCCGGAGTATTGGTTGAGCAGGATCAGGATGACCAGGGCTGCGGTCATGGCGATCCCGGCCATCACTAGAATGCGATTCTGGATAGAACGGAACTGCATCGTCTCTTCCTTGTTCGTGAGAAGTGTGGTGAGCGTTGTTTGGGTATCGACCGGAGGAGGCAGCTCTCCAGCATTGTGCATAGCAAATCGGAAACGGGGCTTCTGTTTTGCGATCCTCTTCAAATATCGGGCTACAGATGCAAATGGCGACAGATTTAACCCCCTACTTTAGCCCGCAATGGCGTCATGGTTTTCCCATCCGTGATTGTCGGTGCTAAAATGCGACGGTTTTTTCTAACGAATTGGCCCAAGGCCCTCTACACAAGGCTTAAAGATGAAAGTCAAAACCCGTTTTGCTCCCAGCCCGACCGGCTTTTTGCATGTCGGCGGTGCCCGTACCGCACTCTATTCCTGGTTGTTTGCAAAGAACCAGGGCGGTGAGTTCGTGCTGCGTATTGAGGATACCGATCTGGAACGTTCCACTCAGGAGGCGATCGACGCCATCATTGAGGGCATGGAATGGCTGGAGCTGAACTGGGATGAGGGCCCCTACTACCAGACCAAGCGCTTCGATCGCTACAACGGTCTGATCGACGAGATGCTGGCCGATGGCCGCGCCTACAAGTGCTACTGCTCCAAAGAGCGTCTGGAAGCGCTGCGCGAAGGCCAGATGGCCAACGGCGAGAAGCCCCGCTACGACGGCAAGTGCCGCGACCACGCCCACGATCACCCGGCCGATGCGCCGCACGTCATCCGCTTCCGCAACCCGACCGAAGGTTCCGTGGTGTTCGATGACCACGTCCGTGGCCGCATCGAGTTCGCCAACACCGAGCTGGACGATCTGATTATCCGCCGTACCGACGGCGCGCCGACCTACAACTTCTGCGTAGTGGTCGATGACTGGGACATGGAGATCACCCATGTGGTGCGTGGTGAAGACCACATCAACAACACCCCGCGCCAGATCAACATCTACAAGGCGCTGAACGCGCCGGTGCCGGAGTTTGCCCACGTCTCCATGATCCTGGGTGACGACGGCGCCAAGCTCTCCAAGCGCCACGGTGCCGTTTCTGTGATGCAGTACCGCGACGACGGCTACCTGCCGGAAGCGCTGCTGAACTATCTGGTACGTCTGGGCTGGTCCCACGGCGATCAGGAGATCTTCACCCTGGACGAGATGATCAAGCTGTTCAGCTTGGATGCCATCTCCAAGTCCGCCTCTGCCTTCAACACCGACAAGTTGCTGTGGCTGAACAACCACTACATGCGCAGCCTGGATCCGACCTATGTGGCCAAGCATCTGGCATGGCACATGGAAAACCAGAAGATCGACACCAGCAATGGCCCGGCGCTGGCCGACGTGGTCACCCTGCTGGCCGAGCGCTGCAACACCCTGGTCGAGATGGCCGCCCAGAGCCGCTATCTGTTCGAAGATTTTGAGGCGATCGACGAAGCGGCAGCCAAGAAGCACCTGCGTGGCGTGGCTGCCGAGCCGCTGGCTCTGGCCAAGACCAAGCTGGCTGCACTGGATAGCTGGACCACCGAAGCGCTGCACGAGCTGATAGAAGCGACCGCCGCTGAGCTGTGTCAGGGCATGGGCAAGGTTGGTATGCCGCTGCGTGTGGCCGTCACTGGTCTGGGCCAGTCCCCTGCCATCGACGCCGTAATGGCGTTGGTAGGTAAAGAGCGTGTTCTCGCTCGTATCGACCGTGCGCTTGCTTACATCGAAGCCCGTATGGCTGCCGAGTAAGTGCTGCCGATGTGGCAGACGAGGAGATAACCCTGTTCTGCCATATGCTGAATAGCAAAAATCCGAAACCACAGGTTTCGGATTTTTTTATGGCCTGCGCACAGGCCGATAGTAAATCGGGGATAAAAAATGCCAGTCAACTGACTGGCATTTTTGTTGGCCGAAGCCGGAGTTAGTGGCTGTCGACCCAGACGAACTTGAGGACGAACAGCAGGGCAACCACCAGCACGCAGGGGTTGATTTCGCGCCAGCGGCCGGTGCCTGCCTTCATCACGCAGTAGGAGATAAAGCCCACGGCGATCCCCTCGGTGATGGAGAAGCTGAACGGCATCATGACGGCGGTCATAAAGGCCGGTACCGCTTCGGTCAGATCTTCCCACTTCACCCGGGTCAGCTCGGAGCACATCAGCACGCCCACATAGATAAGGGCGCCAGCGGCGGCATAGGCCGGCACCATGGCGGCGACCGGAGAGAAGAAGATCGCCAGCAGGAACAGCAGGCCGACCACGATGGCGGTCAGACCGGTACGGCCGCCGACGGCGACGCCGGAGCTGCTCTCGATAAAGGCGGTGACCGAGGAGGTGCCCATGAAGGCGCCGCCGACGGAACTGACGCTATCCACCATCAGCGCCTGTTTCATGCGCGGGAAGTGGCCCTTGTCATCGGCCAGCTTGGCGCGGTTGGTGACGCCGATCAGGGTGCCGGAGGAGTCGAACAGGTTGACCAGCATAAAGGAGAAGATGATCCCGGCGAGGCTGATATCGAGCGATCCCATCAGATCCAGCTGGCCGAACACTGGCTCGATGCTGGGGGGCATGGAGACAAAGCCCTTGAAGGTGACATCGCCAAACAGCCAGCCCAGACCGGTAGTGACCACGATGGCGATCAGCACGGCGGAGTGGACGCCGCGGGCGGAGAAGATGCAGATCAGGAAGAAACCGAGCAGACCCAGCAGGCAGGGCAGGGAGGTGAGGTTGCCCACGGTCACCATAGTCGCGGGGCTGGCCACGACGATCCCGGCGTTGTGCAGGCCGAGCAGGGCGATCAGCAGACCGATACCGGCGGTGATGCCAACCCGCAGGGTGAGCGGAATGTTGCCGATCAGCCAGTAGCGCACCCGCAGCAGGGTGAGGATCAACAGACCCATGGCACCCCAGAAGATGGTGCCCATGCCCACTTGCCAGGAGTAACCCATGCCAGCAACCACCACGAAGGCGAAGAAGGCATTGAGGCCCATGGCGGGGGCCAGCGCGATCGGCAGGTTGGCCAACAGGCCCATCAGGATGCTGCCGATACCGGCGATGAGGCAGGTGGTGACGAACACGGCTTGGGTGTCCATGCCCGCCGCAGAGAGGATCTGCGGGTTGACGAACACGATATAGACCATGGTCAGGAAGGTGGTGATACCGGCGATCACTTCGGTGCGGGCGGTAGTGCCATGGCCTTGCAGGGCAAACAGGCGCTCAAGCAATCCTTGCCCGGCGGCCTGATTGGCAGCTTGGTGTTGTTGATTCATGTTGGATTCCAATAGGTGACGTGAAATAAGCAGCAGGGGAACGGGCTATCCCATCCATGCGGGGTAAATTGCCCTGTTTCTGGCGGTTAAGTAACCAGACTCGTCCTGATACCGTGACAGCGCGCACATTTTTACACAGGCGGCGCCGTTTACAAACCCCGGATCTGCGAAGCAGATCAATGAATAGAGTAAAAATTCAAACGTTTGCTTTTTGAGCATGAAAAAAGGTTCTCAGCAGAGAACCTTTTATCGAAAATTGGGGGCTTACAGGGTTTTGAAGTAGCGCTCGACCAGCTGGGCCAGTACCGAGTCGAGCCGGTCTTGCACTTCACCCAGTTCACGGCCGAAGCGGCGCAGAAAGAGGCTTGCCTGCTCTTCGGTCAGCTTGCGCCCCTCGATAAAGAACTCCTGCTCCGGTAGTTGCTTGTCGTAGCGGGGGATCAGCACCCAGCTCACCAGCTCGGGCTCCACGGCGGCAAAAATCTTGGCGGCGGCGGCACAGAAAGTCTCTATGTGCTCCTTGCCATCCGGCCCGAGGCAACCCGGTTCAACCCGGATCTGGATGGTGAGTTTTTTCTCTATGGGGGTCGTCATCGTGCTACATCCATGCAAAGGCATCCGTCTAGGATTGTAAGTCAAAAGGCAAGAGAAAGGGGAGCCGAAGCTCCCCTCAACACGCAGTCAGCCTTATTTGGCGATGCGCTTGTACTTGGCGCGATGGGGCTGGATCGCCTCGGCGCCGTAGGTCTTCTTCTTCCACTCTTCGTATTCGGTAAAGTTACCTTCGAAGAACTCGATCTTGCCCTCATCCTGATAGTCCAGGATGTGAGTGGCGATACGGTCGAGGAACCAGCGGTCGTGGGAGATGACCATGGCACAACCCGGGAACTCCAGCAGGGCGTTCTCGAGGGCGCGCAGGGTTTCGATATCCAGATCGTTGGTCGGTTCATCCAGCAGCAGCACGTTGCCGCCGGTCTGCAGCAGCTTGGCCAGATGCAGACGACCGCGCTCACCACCGGAGAGTTCGCCAACCCGCTTCTGCTGATCGGAACCCTTGAAGTTGAAGCGGCCGATATAGGCGCGGCTCGGGAACTCGTAGTTGCCGATGCGCAGGATATCCTGACCGTCGGCGACTTCCTCGAATACCGTCTTCTTGTCATCCATGCTGTCGCGGAACTGATCGACAGAGGCCAGCACCACGGTTTCACCCAGGGTGATGGCGCCGGAATCCGGCTGCTCCTGACCCGACATCATGCGGAACAGGGTCGACTTACCGGCACCGTTCGGGCCGATGATGCCGACGATGGCACCCTTCGGAATGGCAAACGACAGATCGTCGATCAGCACCCGATCACCGTAGGATTTGCGCAGGTTGGCCACTTCCACCACCTTGTCGCCGAGGCGGGGTCCGGGCGGAATGAACAGCTCGTTGGTCTCGTTGCGCTTCTGGTAGTCGTTGGTGTTGAGCTCTTCGAAGCGAGCCATACGGGCCTTGGACTTGGCCTGACGCCCTTTCGGGTTTTGACGAACCCACTCCAGCTCTTTCTCGATGGACTTGCGACGGGCCGCTTCGGAACTGGCTTCCTGCGCCAGACGGGCGTCCTTCTGCTCCAGCCAGGAGGAGTAGTTGCCTTCCCACGGGATACCTTCGCCGCGGTCCAGCTCCAGGATCCAGCCTGCCACGTTGTCGAGGAAGTAACGGTCGTGGGTGATGGCTACAACAGTGCCTTCGTAGTCGTGCAGGAAGCGCTCCAGCCAGGCCACGGATTCCGCATCCAGGTGGTTGGTCGGTTCGTCCAGCAGCAGCATGTCCGGCTTTTCCAGCAGCAGACGGCACAGTGCCACACGGCGGCGCTCACCACCGGAGAGGTGTTTGATCTTGGCATCCCATGCCGGCAGGCGCAGGGCATCGGCCGCGCGCTCCAGCTGGTTTTCCATGTTGTGGCCACCCTGGGCCTGGATGATGGCTTCCAGCTCGCCCTGTTCGCGGGCCAGCTTGTCAAAGTCGGCATCCGGGTCGGCGTAGGCCGCATAGACCTCGTCCAGACGGGCCATGGCGCGCTTCACTTCGCCAACGGCCTCTTCGACCGCTTCGCGTACGGTCTGCTCCGGCTCCAGCTTCGGCTCCTGCGGCAGGTAGCCGATCTTGATGCCGGGCTGTGGACGGGCTTCCCCTTCGATCTCGGTATCGATGCCCGCCATGATGCGCAGCAGGGTCGATTTACCGGCGCCGTTCAGACCCAGCACGCCGATCTTGGCGCCCGGGAAGAAGCTCAAGGAGATGTTCTTGAGAATATGACGCTTGGGCGGCACTACCTTGCCGACCCGGTTCATGGTGTAAATAAATTGAGCCATTGGCTAATTCTCTTCCTTTTCAGCAGGTTAATGTCTTGGCATTAACAGACTGATGTCGTGGTGGGGCCAGGTCGACACAAGTCAACCGGGTTCCAAAAAACCCGTCGATTGTAAACCAACGGACGAGGGGGGGCAAAGGTGGCACCCGGCTATGTCCCCCCTTTGCCAGCAGGGTCACGCCTTGCTGCATCAGTCATGCAATTTGGGCATGATGTGGGCTGCCGTTTTGTTCCGGAGCCGTCATGAACCCATCTCCTCAAGCCCCCCTGCTTGCCACCTTTTTGTGTGCCATGGGATTGGACGCTGCCCTGAGCGAAGCCCTCTGTCAGCGTTTGCCACGGCAGACGCTGCGCGCCGGTCAGGTGCTGTTGGCGCAAGGGGCCGAACAGGAGGCTGCCTTCTATATCGAAACGGGCATCGCCCGTGCCTGCCATTACACCCGGGATGGGCAGGAGCGCTGCAAGGAGTTCTACTTCGAGGGGGAGCTCTGCCTGCTTTACGACAGCTGGCTCACCGGGTCGCCTGCCCGCTATCAGCTGGAGGCGTTGACGGAGCTGCAGGTGGTGCGGGTGCCGATCGCCCTGCTGGATGAGCCCATCTGGCAGCCGGTCTGCATGGCCCTGCTGCGTCAGCAGCTCGGTTACAAGGAGCGCAAGGAGGCGTTTTTACTGCTCCACTCCCCCGAAGAGCGTTATCGGGAGCTCTGCCACACCTTCCCCCACTGGCCGGCACGACTGACCCAAGTACAGCTCGCCAACTACATCGGCATCAGCCCGGTCACCCTGTCACGGATCCGCAGGCGCATTAACACGGGTTAATGCCGCTCTCCGGCCATCCCCTCATGCTGCGCCATCCAAATGACGGACGAGGGGTGGATGATGTCGCTGTTTCTGTGGTCGCAACTGGTGGTGAGCCTGGCCTTGTTGCTCGATCTGTTGTCGTTTCAGTTGCGGGATCGTCGCAGGATCCTGGCCTGTCTGGCCCTCTCCTGCGCGCTCAATGCCGGTCACTTTGCCCTGCTCGGGCAGTGGTCGGCCGCCTGCCTGTTGCTGCTGGCCAGCGTGCGCTTTGTTGTGAGTATCTGGCTGGTTCGCCGCATCTTGATGTGGTTTTTCATGGGGTTGGCCTGTGCGGCTGCGCTGGTGACCTATCAGGGCGTACTCTCATTGATCGGGCTGCTGGCCAGCCTGCTGCAAACCCGGGCCGCGTTTTGCCCCGACGATCGCCTGTTGCGGCGCTGGATGCTGCTCGGCACCCTCTGCTGGCTGGTCAACAACCTGCTGGTGGGCTCACCGGTGGCCGCGCTGATGGAGGGGCTGTTTCTGGTTAGCAATCTGGTGGGTTACTACCGCCACTATGGCTTCGATTATTGGGGGCGTGGCCGCCACAGTGACAGCAGAAAGAGGCGTGTGCCGCCTTCCGAGCGGGCGAGCTCCTGACCTACCGCTCAGGGCTGCTTGTGGCCAGCGAAGTAGAGCACCCGTTTCACATACTCCTGAGTCTCGTCATAGGGTGGGATCCCGCCATAGCGCTCAACCGCTTTTTCCCCGGCATTGTAGGCTGCCGAGATCAGTACCCAGTCGCCATCGAAGCGGCGATCCAGCCACTTGAGATAACTGACGCCACCCTTGATGTTCTGTGCCGGATCAAAGGGTTGAGTGACACCAAAACGCTGCTGGGTTTCGGGGATCAGCTGCATCACCCCCTGCGCATTCTTGGCGGAGACGGCGCGGCTTTCGAGGTTGGATTCGGCAATGGCGATGGCCAGCACCAGCCGCACATCGACCTGATGGCGCTTGGCTGCGTAGCGCAGCATGGTGGCCAGCTTCTGTTTGCCTGGTGACTGGCGTGCCAGATAGGCCTCGACATTGAACGGTGTGCTGGGCAGGGCGAAAAAACTCCCTTGTCCGCCGCGCATGCCGACACCGCACTGATCGCCCATGGGGGCATTGCCGACCCGCGGGTTGTAGTAGCGGCTGGCCTGCTGGTTGCCAAGGCGCATCGCCATGGCGAGATAGCTGTTGGCCATTTTCGCGCTGCGAACCGAGGCGGGGCCGGTGGCGAGCAGACGCCCGATCCGGAAGTAACCTTCGGGATTGCCGGTGCTGGCCGCGACACAGTAGAGAGCGATGGCTTTTTGCAGATTGCCGTGTTGCTGGGCCACTTGACCCTGCTTGATCGCCGTCAGCGCCTTGGGGGCCTGTCTGAAATCCCTGCCTTGTGCCATCGCCTGCGGCGTACCTGCCAGTAACAACGACAAAAAAAGTAGCAAAAACAGTCCGTTTTCGCTGATGTGCCTCATGGGTTATCTCCTGTTTGAGTACAGAAGATATAGAGGAACATGGCTGCTATCGCCACGAACCCAGTGGATCCTGTTGTTATAGCGTGGGGATTTCAGAGAGCAAAACGGTATGGAGCTAACGGCATCTCGACAGTTTCACACCATTTTTCATCCGGTTAGAAGTCGTGGTGATACTCCTGCTCATCCTGCACGGCAGGCGGAAGCGTGCGATAGAAGCTGCCAACTTCGCTGACAACCCAGAGCGAAAGCAGGGCCAGCAGGCTGAGCAGGGGAAGCAGAGAGTGGTTCTGGGTCAGGGCATAGGCCGCAATGGTGGCACCGGTCAAAAGCAGGGTTCGGATCATGAGGTGGCTCCTTGTCGTCATGGGGGTGTTGCGTGGCCACGGACAGAGCGCCTGGGGTCGGGATTTGTTCCCGGGTGGCACGAAGCGCGCTGAGTATATCGCGTCATGCCGCTGCCGATCCGTGGTGTCATCACACTTTCCATAGTCATGGGTTTCGTATCGAGTTGGGCCCCGCCAGATGCGGGGCCAGTAATGGTTTGACGGTCAGAAGAAACCGCCGTTGTTATCGTCACTGTCGGCCCAGCCGCCACTCAGGTTATCGTCATCGAGAAAATTGCTGCCAACATCGGGAGATGAATCCCAGCCGTCCCAGCGCACCGGTTCCGCATCGACCGGATTGGCAATGGGGGCAGGCTCTATGATGTCGATGATCTCCTCGGGCCGATTGTTGTGAAACAGTCCGCCGATCATATCGGCCAGCATCACGCCACCGGCCACACCGGCGGCGGTTTGCAGGGCGCCGCCCAAAAAGGAGCTGGCACGGGGTGCTAGCTGGGCAGGAGCGGTTGCCGGTGGCGGCGTAAAGCGCGGAGGAGGGCTGCTTTCGCTACCAAACAGGCCGGAGAGAAAACTGCCACCATTTGGGGCGCTCTGGCTGGCTTCCAGCTCCTTGACCCGCTCGTTGAGGCGGGTAAGGGCAGCCTGCTGGATCAGCAGCGCCTGGGCCATGTAGTAGGGGGCATCGGGCTGCTCTGCCAGATGCTGGCGGATCAGCTGATCCGCTTGTGGGTCTCGCTTGCTATCCCTGGCTTGCGCTTGCTTGAGGCGGTCGAACAGTCCATCGATCAGACCCTGTTCCTGTTGTTGCATCTCAAATCCTCGCTATGGTGCGCAGACAGTGCGTTCAGCCATCCTAAAACCCGCGGGGCATCAGTGGTATCTGATTAACTCATCAATGACTGATGGGTTACCCACGCTCGTCAGCGGTCGGGCTGGTAGTAGTCGAGATACCAGCGGACAAACTCGGCAACACCTTGCTTGAGGGGCGTAGCGGGGCGCAGACCGGTGAGGGTGTGTAGCGGTTCGCTGTCGGACCAGGTGGCGTGCATGTCACCTGCCTGCATCGGTAGCATCCGCTTGATGGCGGGTTTGCCGATGGCCTCTTCCAGAGCCTCGATAAAGTCGAGCAGCCGCACCGGCTGGCCGTTACCGATATTGAGGATGCGGTAGGGCGCGGCGCTCTCGGCCGGGCTTTGCTCGCTGGCGTGCCAATCGGGCTTGGGGCGGGGCGGCTGGTCGGCCACGGCGAGGATCCCCGCGACGATGTCGTCGATAAAGGTGAAGTCGCGGCTGAGATCGCCGTTGTTATAGACGTCGATAGGCTCTCCCGCGAGGATGGCGCGAGTGAACTTGATGATGGCCATGTCGGGGCGGCCCCAGGGGCCGTAGACGGTAAAGAAGCGCAGCCCTGTGGTGGGCAGGCCATAGAGCGCCGAGTAAGCGTGGGCCATCAGCTCGCCACTCTTCTTGGTGGCGGCGTAGAGGGAGACCGGGTGATCCACCTGCTGCGCGGTGGAGTAGGGCATCTGATCCCCCATGCCATAGACCGAGCTGGAGGAGGCGTAGATGAGGTGCTGAATCCCGTGGTGACGACACCCCTCCAGCACCGTCAGCACGCCGGTGAGGTTGCTGTCGGCATAGGCGAACGGATTGTCGATGGAGTAACGCACCCCCGCCTGCGCCCCCAGATGGATCACCCGCTCGAAACCATGATGGGCAAAGAGAGCCGCCATCGCCTCGCGATCCGCCAGATCCAGCCGCTCGAATTGAAAATGGGGGAAACTGGCCAGTTGGGCCAGCCGCGCCTCTTTCAGACTCACCTCGTAGTAGTCGTTGAGGTTGTCGATCCCCACCACCCGATGACCAGCGGCGCACAGCTGGCTGGCTACATGAAAACCGATAAAACCGGCGACGCCGGTGACCAGATAGATCATGGTTGAGTCTCCGGGTTGCAGCTGGTGTTGGCAGGCTGCTTTTTGGCGGGAAGATGTGGTCGCCCGATGGCGTGATAGTCAAACCCGAGTTCGCTGAGCTGGCGTGGCTCATAGAGGTTGCGGCCATCGATGATGACAGGCTGGTTGAGCAGCGCTTTCAGCTGCTGGAAATCGGGGGCGCGAAACGCCTGCCACTCGGTGCAGATCAGCAGGGCATCGGCCCCTTCCAGTGCCGCTTCCTGAGTCGGGCAGAGCAGCAGATCCGGCCGCTGGCCGTAGATATGGCGGGCACGCCCCATCGCCTTGGGATCAAAGGCCTGCACCCGGCCACCGGCAGCCCAGATGGCGGCCAGCAGCGGGCGGCTCGGCGCATCGCGCATGTCGTCGGTGCCGGGTTTGAACGCCAGCCCCCACAGTGCGAAGGTGCGGCCGCGCAGATCCGGCCCGAAGCGGGTCAGCAGAGTTTGCGCCATCTTCTGTTGCTGGCGCTGGTTGACCTGCTCGACCGCCGCTAAAAGCGGGGCGTCGCAGCCGACACTCGCCGCGGTATGGCGCAACGACTTGATATCCTTGGGGAAGCAGGAGCCGCCGTAGCCGCAGCCCGGGTAGATAAAGTGGTAACCGATGCGGGGATCGGCACCCATCCCCTGGCGCACCGCCTCGATATCGGCCCCCAGCCGTTCGGCGAGGGCAGCCATCTCGTTCATAAAGGAGATCTTGGTGGCCAGCATGGCGTTGGCGGCGTATTTGGTGAGCTCGGCACTGCGCAGATCCATCACCACGATCCGGTCGTGATTGCGGTTGAAGGGGGCGTAGAGGGCGCGCAACTGCTCAAGCGCCCGCTCGCTGTCACAGCCGATGATGATGCGATCCGGCCGCATGCAGTCGTTGACCGCCGCCCCCTCCTTGAGAAACTCGGGATTGGCGGCCACCTCGCAGGTGAGGGGCAGCCCACGTTCGGCCAACTGCTGCTCAATGTGTTCTCTTACTTGCTGCGCCGTGCCGACCGGTACAGTGCTCTTGATCACCACCAGCTTGGGGCGGCTCATCAGTTGGCCTATGGTGTCGGCCACCGCCAGCACATGTTGCAGGTCGGCCGAGCCATCCTCGTCAGCCGGGGTGCCCACGGCGATCAGCAGTAGCTCGGCGTGTGCCACGCCAATGGCGGGATCGACCGTGAAGCTCAGGCGGCCGCTGGCCAGATGGCTCTCGACCAGCGGGGCCAACCCCGGCTCATAGAAGGGGATCTGCCCCAGCCTGAGGGCGGCGATCCGTTCATCATCCACATCCACGCAGCAGACCTGATGGCCCACCTCGGCCAGAACGGCGGCCTGCACCAGCCCGACATAGCCTGTGCCAAAAATGGTGACCTTCATGAAAAGTGCCTCGTGCTGTGAATGGGGGGATGGCGCGCTTAAACCGCGGCATGCTGCATCTTGGTGCAGCGAGTGTCAATGCCAGATGACAGGCACCAGAATGGGGCGTTCAGCCTGACTGTTGTGATCCTTTTCACAAAAAATAGACTGGACCCCATAACGAAGCCCTGTGGACAGGGCTCGCAGCCCGCCCGCAACGGCAGGCGACAGACACTCTCTCTTTACTTCGCTTGGATACAGGTTATGGACAACACCTCGATTCGCACTGCCCATCCCATTTATGAGGATGTGCTGGCCCTGCTGACGGCGGCCGGCTTTGTTTCCC
>NZ_CAWNZT010000386.1:0-4561 GCF_963878965.1 Aeromonas sp. HMWF015
CTGTAGATCTCAGAAATATCTCTCATGATATTGCAACAACACATATTAAAGTTGACGCGCTGAATTCGATAAAAAGAGCAATGACGAAAGGTGAAGTAGGTTGTGCTCTTAGTCATCTAGAGTGCTATAGAAATTTTATTTCTTCAGACAATTCTGATTGGGCATGGATTATTGAAGATGATGCAAATTTAGATAATGTGAATTCAGAGAGCATCACAGATCTACTTACATCTTTGAATTATCTAGATATTGATGTACTTATTTTGGGTTATTCTAAATTGTCTAAAGATAAAGAATCCACTTTTTACAAAATGGAGCCTTTAAGTAAATTAACTCAATCAGGGGGTATATTAATTGGGATGCCTTGGCGGAACTGGACTTGCGGTACTGTATCATATTTGATTCGGCGTTCTGGTGCTGAAAAAATGTTAGCTTATTTTGATGATTGCAAAGTCTCTACAGTTGCTGACGATTGGCTTTATTTTAGAGAGCAGGTAAATTTAAATATTGCTCATTGTCGGCCATTACTTGTGTTTGAGGATTTTTTCACTTTTAGAAGTTCTTTGGAAACTGAAAGAGCTGCTGTATCAAAAAGAAATTTAAGTTTTCTTGATACAGTACGAGTGTTGAGAGGTTATTTTAGGAAAATATTAATGAAGTTAATTCGATGAAAATATTATTTATAATTACTGGTCTAGGTATGGGAGGCGCTGAACGCCAAGTATGTGACTTGGCAGATAAGCTCGCAGCCCAAGGGCATCAAATAGTGCTAGTTTCATTAACGGGAAGCTCTGTTAATCATCCTCAATCAAGGGCAGTAAAGTTAGTTGAGCTAGGGATGACTAAAACACCATTTGGATTTATCAAGGTTTATCAATCAATCCGCCACTTGATAAATGAATTTAAGCCTGATGTTATGCACAGCCATATGGTACATGCAAATATTTTTTCTCGTTTACTACGATTAACAACAGACATTCCAAGGTTGGTTTGTACAGCACATAGTACGAATGAAGGGGGAAAGGGGAGAATACTTGCTTATCGATTGACTGATCGCTTATGTGATATAAGCACTAATGTCAGTCAAGAGGCTGTTGATGCTTTTATTCAACAGGGCGCCGCTCCTGCTGGGCGAATGGTTGCAATGCACAATGGTATTAATACTGAACATTTTCGAGATAACTCCATTAGTCGGAAGCGGCTACGTGCGGAGTTGGGCCTGGCTGATCATATCCCCCTATTGCTGGCTGTAGGGCGCTTCACTGCTGCAAAAGATTATCCTAATTTACTCACAGCATTTGCTGCTCTACCTCCAGCCTTTTGTATTGCACAACTAGCCATTATTGGTATAGGAGAAGATGAAGAAAATATTAAGGACAGAGTTATTTCACAAGGTTTAAGTAGCCGAGTGCATTTTCTTGGTTTACGACGAGATGTAAATGAGTGGATGAGTGCGGCGGATATATTTGTATTATCGTCAGCATGGGAGGGATTTGGGCTAGTCGTCGCCGAAGCAATGGCATGCAAGCGAGTTGTAGTCGCAACGGATTGTGGAGGAGTAAAAGAAGTTGTTGGAGATGCCGGATTTTTAGTGCCGCCAAAAGATAGTGAGAAATTAGCATCTGCGATGAGTGACGCACTAGCACTTTCCTTGGACACTCGTACTCATCTTGGAAGCTTGGCCAGAAAACGTGTCGAAGATAATTATTCATTATCCTCGGTATGTGAACGCTGGCTTAGAATATATAGTGGTGATTACAGCGTATTTTAATAAATTAAATCAGGGCGAGAATAAAAATTGAAATTTATTTATATCGTCAACTCGTCATCTTTTTTCTGTTCACATTTTCTTGCATTGGCAGAAAAAGTTTCTGAGCAAGGCCACTCTATTTATGTGATCGCTGGAGATGATGTAAAAAAAGATACCATTGAAGAAATGGGTTTCTTCTTTATTTACATCCCATTATCTCGAAGTGGAGTCAATCCACTTAGCGAGCTTTCATTTATTATGAAGCTGAGAGAAAAAATACGTAACATCGCCCCCGATGTTATTCACTCTTTCACAGTGAAACCAATAGTTTATACAGGGTTAGTGATTAAGTCTCTTAAAATAAAAAAAGTATCTATAGTATGTAATTCTGTTACTGGATTAGGTTCTGCCTACTTGTCAAAGAAAATGTCTGGACGTATTATTTGGTCTTTATTAAAGCTGCTATATAAAATTGCATTGTCATCCTCCAATTCATCAGCCGTTTTTGAAAATGAAGATGATAGGCTTCTATTTGTAAGCCAAGGTATGGTCGATGCCAATAAAGTTTATCTTGTTAATGGTGCAGGTATAGATACTAATGTGTTTTTACCATCTAATATAAAATCGGAACGTACTACGGTAGTTTTGGTTGCTCGGTTGCTTAAAGATAAGGGCATTGCTGAGTATATCGAGGCAGGCAAAATGTTATACGAAAGAAAGTTAGATGTCTGCTTGCAATTAGTCGGAGATATCGATGCTGGAAACATATCATCTATGTCGGTGCAGGATATCCAGAACGCTCACAATGCTGGTTATATTCAGTGGTTAGGCCCACGTACAGATATTGCTAAAATATATAGTCATGCTCATATAGCCTGTCTACCCTCCTACCGAGAAGGGTTACCTAAGTCATTAATAGAAGCAGCATCTTGTGGTTTGCCTATTATTACGACAAATGTACCTGGTTGTCGGCAAATGGTTATTAATGGTGAAAATGGTATTCTTGTTGAGGCTAAATCTGGCAGTGCTATTTCTGAGGCAATTATATATTTACTTACCAAACCAGATTTAATGAATCGTATGGCATTATATAACCGTAAGGTTGCAATAGAAAAATTTGATCATAAGCATATTGTAAATACATTCTTTAAGATATATAAGTTAAATTAAGATGAAAAATAAAATTATATTAACTGGAGCATCAGGGTTTGTTGGTCGTCACATAAAAAAAACCATACCTAGAGAAAAATTAATTTTGGTCGGGCGTCGTAGTCTGGATGAAGAATATACATTTTTCCCATCCGATTTAGATGGAAATTCAGAGTATGGCGACATCATGAAAGATGTCTCCTGTATAATTCATTGTGCTGCGAGAGCACATGTAATGAATGAAGGAAATGATAATCCATACTGCCTATATCATAAAATTAATGTTGATGGGACATTGAATTTAGCTAGACAGGCTGCGGTCAATGATGTTAAACGGTTTATCTATATCAGTTCTATTAAGGTAAATGGAGAGTCAACGAGAGTTAATTCTCCATTTACTGAAAAAAACATTCCTGCACCAGAGGATGCTTATGGGATTTCCAAACTCGCGGCAGAAAATAGTTTACGTGAGTTATCTATGGAAACAAATATGGAGGTTGTCATCATTCGGCCTCCTCTAGTATATGGGCCTGGTGTGAAAGCTAATTTCTCTGCTATGATGAATTTGGCATCAAAAAATTTCCCTCTTCCTCTTGGAGCTATCAACAACAAGCGTAGTATGGTTGCTCTGGATAACTTGGTTGATTTGATAGTAACTTGTATTGATCATCCTAAAGCAGCAAATAAAACCTTTTTGGTTAGTGATGATCATGATGTTTCAACAACTGAATTATTGGAAATGATGGTTCGCGCAGTGGGCAAGACGCCACGACTATTACCGGTGCCGATGGAATGGTTAAAGCTCGCTGGAAAATTGCTTGGAAAGCAGGCCGTTATCGAGCGTTTATGTGGAAATTTACAAGTAGATATATCTTATACAAAAGAGGTATTAGGTTGGCAACCACCAATAACAATGGAAGAAGGCATAAAACGCTGTTTGACTAAGGACCAATTATGTTGATTAGATTTTTTGATTTCATAGCAGCTCTATTTGGTTTGCTACTGCTTTGGCCAATTTTACTTATTGTTATCGTTCTAGGTGTGTTTGATACAGGATCTCCAATTTTTGTACAAACGCGAGTTGGTAAAAATAAAAAACCTTTCAAGCTAATCAAATTTCGTACCATGTCGGTCAATACTCAGTCTGTGGCGAGCCACTTAGCGAGCACAAGTTCCATCACCAAGTTAGGTTCCTTTTTACGCAAAACTAAAATTGATGAACTTCCACAACTGATCAATGTTCTTAAAGGTGAAATGAGTTTGGTTGGGCCGCGACCTAATCTCTTTAATCAGGAGGAACTGATCAAAGAGCGTGATGCCTTAGGCGTTTATGAGGTGTTACCCGGGATTACTGGCTTGGCACAGGTACAAAATATCGATATGTCGACCCCTGCGTTGCTTGCCCAAACAGATCGGCAGATGATCGATACCCTAAATTTAACTAGCTACGTTCGTTATATCATCATGACGGTAACTGGTAGCGGTGCGGGCGATGCGGTTGGATTGAAATAATATTTTTCTGGGTTGTATCAACTTATCTTACTTACCGCTATTAACGAGATGGTGCCATTATGTTGACCTCTTTCTTGGCTATCCCCCGTGTTTATAAACGGGGGATTAGTATATGTGCTGATCTGCTATTGCTAACTGTGGCATTCTGGG